>CALLKH010000125.1 GCA_938008425.1 uncultured Planctomycetaceae bacterium
CGGTTCGATCGAGAAGGAGTATGTGACGTTTTGCCGATGTCGAGTTTCTTTCGCCCCTACGGGGCTGAGTTTTCATGCGCTCGTTTACCCATGGCTCGCGCCATGGGCTACATTCTTTCGCCGCTGCCGCGGCTGGGGCTCGCCGCTTTCGCGGCTCAGTTCTCGTTGCAGCAGCGACTGAAAGTCAGCGCGAGTTGGCGGCTCGTCGATGATCCGTTGGCGTTACGTTTTCGTCGCCGCCTTGTCGATCTGGTTCAGGCCGTCGTAGTCGAGCAGGTCGTAGAGTTCGGCGCGGGTCTGCATTCGATCGACCCAGGCCGACTGGCTGCCGTCGCGCTTGAGGTCCGCGAGCATCTCGCCGACCGCCTTGAACGCGACGCGCAGCGCCGTCTGCGGATAGATCACCATTCGATAGCCCATCTCACTCAGCTCCGCAAGCGGAACCAGCGGCGTCTTGCCGAACTCGGTCATGTTCGCGAGCAGCGGCGCCTTGACCTTCTTCGCGAACTCGGCCAGCTCCTCCTTCGACTTCATCGCCTCGGGGAAGATCGCGTCGGCGCCGGCGGCGAGATATCGATTCGCCCGCTCGACGGCATCGTCAACCGATGTCACGCCCCGCGCGTCGGTCCGCGCGATTATGAGAAAGTCCGGGTCGGTCCGGGCGGCGCAGGCGGCGCGAATCTTCTCCGACATCGCGTCGGCCGTGATGAGCTCCTTGCCGTCGAGGTGGCCGCAGCGCTTGGGCAGCACCTGGTCCTCAAGGTGAATGCCCGAAACGCCGGCCGTCTCCATCTCGCGAATGGTCCTTGCCGTGTTGACCGCCTCGCCGAAGCCGGTGTCGCCATCGACGATGACGGGGATGTTGACGGCCGCGCAGATCTGCCGGGCATGCGTGACCGCCTCGGTCATGGAGATCATGCCGACGTCTGGCAATCCGAATACCGCGTTGGAAAGACCGGCCCCGGAGACATAGAGGGCGTCGAAACCTGCTTTTTCGATGGCCCGGGCGGCGAGGGCGTTGAACGCGCCGGGCATCTGCACGGTCCCGGCTGCGATGAGCTTTCTGAGGCGTTGATTTCGAGTTGGGGTCATGCCCGGCGATTATCAGGAAAAGGGGTGATATGGGCAACGAGCCCCGGATTCGCGCGTCTGAAACGCCGCTTCTGGGCGAAGCTTGAATCGCGCGTTCTCGAACGTAACTCATTGTCCGACCGAAGAAAGGGGCTGCGTTCCCATCCGCGATCGATCGTTGCGGGGTGCATGTCATCGGGTCGCCGCTGTCCGACTTCGGGCGTGATGAAGCCGGAGTGGTCGGTGATCGACTTCGGGCGACGATTGCATCGCCTGAGCCCGTGTTGACACGGCCGTCGGCTGAGGTCGGCCGGCCGATCAGCCTTTGGATTCGATGGAATAAGAGGTTGCGGATGAATTTAGGGAATTACCCTACGCCAATCGGACACTCGGGAGCCGATAATAATCAAGAGGTGATGACTGGCATGGTTCGGGCAGACATGGAGGTCTTTAGATGTCGCAACATGCCCCCGACTCAATGACCGGCAGTGAACGACTGGTTCGCTGGCTCAACGACGTGACCGACGCGCGGCTGTCGTTCTACATGCTTCTTGCCGCCGTCTTCGTCTGCATGACGATCTTCGTTGTCGATCTCAGCCTGTTTTGATCGGACGGGGTGTCGTGGTTGCGGCGCTGTCGGCTGCCGGGACTTGAATCAATCGGACATACCTTTCAAACGCGTCACCACCTGCGTGACGATCTCCAGTGCCTCGTCGATTTCCTCTTCCGTGGTCAACTTGGACAGACTGAACCGGATCGCTCCCTTGGCGATGTCCGGGTCCAGTCCCATCGCCCTCAGCACATGCGACGGCTCCAGCGAGCCGCTGCTGCACGCTGAGCCGCTCGACGCGCAGACACCGCGCTGACTCAGGCCGATGAGAATCGCCTCCGCCTCAAGCCCGACGAACGCGATGTTCGTCGTGTTGGCGATGCGCGGCTGGGCGCCGCCAATCACGCGCGCGAAATTGACACGCCTGCAGATTTCTCGCTCGAACCCGTCACGCAGCGTCGCGACCGAGTCCCAGCCCTCGATCGCGGACTGCATCGCCAGTTCAGCAGCCAGACCCATGCCGATGATGGCCGGCGTGTTCTCGGTGCCGGGGCGAAGGTCGCGCTCCTGATGGCCGCCGACGAGTTGATTGCGAAGCTTCGCCCGTGGCGAGACGTAGAGTGCGCCCGCGCCCTTGGGGCCGTGAAACTTGTGGGCTGAAATCGCCAGCGTCGTGACCGGCCACGATCCGACATTAACGGGGACTTTTCCCGCGGACTGCACCGCGTCCACATGCAGGGGAACGCCCTTGTCGGCCGCGATCCGCGCGCAGTCCTCGATCGGAAAGAGCACGCCGGTTTCGTTGTTGGCGTGCATGACGGCCGCGACCGAGGTGTCCGGCGTCAGCGCGTCGGCGAACTTCTCCAGGTCAAGACGTCCATCGGAGTCGACGGAAACAAACGTGACCGGATGCCCTCGCTTGGCCAGCGCTTCGCAGAGCGAAAAGACCGCCACATGTTCGACGCCGGTCGTCACAATGCGGCGTCGGGCGGTGTTCGCATCGATCGCGCCTAGAATCGCCAGGTTGTCGGCCTCGGTGCCGCCGCTGGTGAAGACGATGTCGCGAGGCCGGGCGCCGACGAATGCGGCGACCTGCTCGCGCGCCCGTTCGACGGCGTGGCGGGCGGACTGGCCGAGGAGGTGAAGGCTCGACGGGTTGCCATACTCGTTTTGCCAGTAGGGCTGCATCGCGGCGATGACGGCATCGTCGGTGCGAGTGGTCGAGTTGTTGTCGAGATAGATCACGTCTTGATCGCGCGCCTTCAGCTCCGGACTGTGCTCCGTGGAGTATACGACAAATTGAATTCGGAGCACGCGGGCGGCGGTCCTGCCGAGTAAAAGCGCCGCGGAATCGCACCGGCCGGGCCTCGTGCCCGATTTCTTGACACCCCAAAGGGGGGCTTTCATAATTTCTGCGGAGCAAACCTGTTAATGGCGGCAGAAATCATTTCGATCGATCCGGACGTCGGCGAATCGCCCGACCTGAATCGGGCATCCCGAGCCTTGGCGGACGGCGCGTTGGTCGCTTTTCCCACCGAGACGGTCTACGGGCTGGGCGCGAATGCCTCGAATGAAGAGAGCGTCCAGCGGCTTCGCGAGGTGAAGGGGCGGGCGGTGACCCAGCCGTTCACGGTCCATATCGGCCAGGGCGACGACGTGAATCTGTTCGTTCCGTCGATTTCGAACGTCGGCCGTCGGATCATCGAGAAGGGTTGGCCCGGCCCGTTGACGCTGGTGTTCCCGAAGACGAATCCGGCCGACACGGCGATTCGAAAGGATCTCAGCGAAGCCGGCGTCGAGGCGATCTACGGGCTCGGTTCGGTCGGCCTGCGGTATCCCGACCATGCGGCCGGGATGGGGTTTCTGCGGTCGGCCAGGGTGCCTGTGATCGCTTCGAGCGCCAATCGAACCGGCGAGGCTCCGCCATTCGAGGCGTCTGAAATTCAGTCCCAGCTTGGGGACCTCGTGGATATCATTATCGATTCCGGCCCGACGCTGTATCGCAAGGGTTCGACGATCATCGAGCTCAACGGCGACGGCTTCAAGGTGCTGCGCGAAGGCGTGTGGGACGAACGGACGGTTCGACGTTTGACGACGATTAATATTCTCTTCGTCTGCACCGGCAACACGTGCCGATCGCCGATCGCGGAGGGGCTCTGCAGGAAGATGCTGGCGGAACGCGTCGGCTGTGGTGTGGACGATTTGGTGACGCGAGGCGTTCATGTGATGTCCGCCGGGACCACGGCCTACGGCGGCGGTCCGGTGTCGCCGGAGTCCGTCGAAGTGTGTCGAAAGCGCGGGGTTGATATTTCCCGCCATGTTTCGCGCCCGCTCACGACGGATCTGCTCCTGAGCGCCGACCACGTATTCGGCATGACGGGGCAACATCTGGAGGCGATCAAGCGATCGTCGGGGCGGGCGGCCTTGCGGGCGAGCGTGTTGTCGCCGTCGGGCGATATTGCCGATCCGGTCGGCGGTCCGCTATCGGATTATGAACGTGCCGCGGTTGAAATCGAGCAAGCGCTCGCGCAGCGGCTGGAAGAGGTGCGTCTATGAAAATTGCGCTCGGCGCCGACCATCGTGGATATGACGCGAAGGCGCGGATCATCGCCCTGGTCAAGGAATTGGGAAATGAAGCGTTCGACTTCGGCACCGATTCCACCAAGTCGGCCGACTATCCGGACCCCGCCTTCGCCGCGGCCAGTGCGGTGCAGAAGGGAGAATGCCAGGCCGGCATTCTGTTCTGCGGCACCGGCATCGGCATGTCGATCACCGCGAACAAGCTGCACGGGATTCGAGCGGCGCTGTGTCATGATGAACTGACCGCCGAGATGGCGCGACGGCACAACAATGCAAACATCCTCTGCCTTCCGGCGGATCTGATCGGGGATGCGCTGATGCGCCGGATCGTCGAGGTCTGGCTCAACACCGAGTTCGAGGGCGGGCGGCACGAACGGCGCGTCGAGAAGATTACCGAAATTGAACACCGGCAATGCAAATCCGAATGACGCGCATCCGGCTCGGGGGAATGGGGAGAATGGATCGCCGATGAAGGAACTCACGCCGCGTCGGGTCGTCGACGAGCTGGACAAGTACATCATCGGCCAGGCGGACGCGAAGCGCGCCGTCGCAATCGCCATTCGCAACCGGTGGCGGCGGCTTCAACTGCCTGAAGCCATGCGCGAAGAGGTCGGGCCCAAGAACATTCTCATGATGGGGCCGACGGGCGTCGGCAAGACCGAGATCGCACGCCGCCTGGCGATGCTGGTCAACGCGCCGTTCCTCAAGATCGAAGCCACCAAGTTCACCGAGGTGGGCTACATGGGGCGCGACGTCGATTCGATGATCCGCGATCTGGTGGAACTCTCGATCTCGATGGTCAAGAAGGAGCAAACCGAGGTCGTTCGCGAAAAGGCGGAAACCCAGACCGAGGAACGTCTGCTCGACGCGCTGCTCCCGCGGCCGGCGTCGGAATATGAAAGCGGCGGGGCGGAGGGCGAGGCGGAGGATCGCCGCCGTCGCACGCGCGAAAAGTTCCGCGTTCAGCTTCGCGCGGGCGAGCTTGAAGAGCGGATGATCGAAATCGAGATCGAGCAGAAGCAGATGCCGATGGGCATGCTGGCGACGACGATGGGCCCCGATCAACTCGGCCCCGAGATTCAGGACTTGATGGATCGCCTGATGCCGTCGCGGCAGAAGGATCGAAAGGTCACGATTCGCGACGCGCGGAAGATCATTTTTGACGAGGAGTGCGAGAAGCTCATCGATCGCGAGAAGACGATCGAAATGGCGGTCCGCCGGGTGGAAAGCGCCGGGATCATCTTCCTCGATGAGATGGACAAACTTTGCGTTCAGGGATCCGGACACGGGCCGGACGTCAGCCGCCAGGGCGTGCAACGGGATCTGCTGCCGATCATCGAGGGTTCAACCGTTTCGACGCGTTATGGCTCGGTCAAGACGGACCACATTCTGTTCATCGCGGCCGGGGCGTTTCATGCCTCCAAACCGAGTGATCTGATGCCCGAACTTCAGGGTCGGCTGCCGATCCGGGTCGAATTGTCGGACCTGACCCGGGAGGATTTCATCCGAATTCTCTCGGAACCACGAAATGCCCTGACAAAACAGCAAATTGCGCTACTGGCGACCGAGGGTGTCACGGTAAACTTTACGGGTGACGCGATCGAGGCGATGGCCTCGTTCGCCGCCGACGTGAACAAGCGAACCGAGAACATCGGCGCCCGGCGATTGCAGACGATCATGGAGAAGGTGGTCGAATCCCTGTCGTTCGATGCTCCCGAAATGAGCGGTCGAACGGTGACGATCGACGGCGCCTTCGTCAACGAGCGGCTTGCCGACATCGCCGGCGACATCGATCTGAGCAAGTTCATTCTGTAGCCGGCGCGACGGCGCCGGGCGATTGGATGGTTGAATCTCCAACTCGCAGGGGAGGTCATTCATGCGTATGCCCTTGAAAATGACCGTGCGTCGATTCGGCTTGGTCGGATTGATTGCAGTCTGCTGGTTTGTCGGGGATGGTCAGCCTGCGGCGGCACAGGATCCGCCTGGATTTGCCGGCAGCATGACGCGGCGTCCGCCGCCGGATTTTTCCGACCGCACCGTTGAGTTCACGACGGCAGACGGCGTGATCATCAAGGCCGATTTCTATCCATCAAAGCCTGCGAACGGGGCGACGACGCCGATCGCCATCTTGATTCACATGTATCCAGCCGATCGATCGAGCTGGAAGTCCTTCGCGACTGAACTGCGAAAGCAGGGATTCTCGGTGCTGGCGTACGACATTCGCGGGCAGGGCGGCAGCACCGCACCGAAGGACCGGAAGCTGGCGGAAGCTTACAAGGAGCGTTCGACGGTTCATTTTCAGTCCGCGTCCATGGATGTCCTCGGCGCCATGAGTTGGCTGGCTCAGCAGGAATTCGTTGATTCGCAGCGATTTGTGCTGGTGGGCGCGAGCATCGGCTGCAGCATCTCGCTGAATACGGCCACCCAGGCGGGCGATTGCAAGGGCGTCGTCTGCCTGTCACCGGGCGAGAACTACATGGGCCTGGATTCGCTCCAGCAGATCAAGAATGTCGCCCCATATGTTCCCACGCTTCTGATCTCGCCGGAGGGCGAATACGGATCGATCGAAAAGTTGCTTGAGGCCTGCGACAACAAGGCCAAGGGTCTGAAGTTTCCCGGCGGTCCGGAATATCACGGAACGAAGATGTTCGATGCACCCTACGGCGGGGAGGTTCAATCGAAAGTCATCGATTTTCTGTGCAAGGGAGTCGGGATCGAGGTGAAGAAAGAGAAGGAGTCGGACGACAAGCCGAAAGTGGACGGGGACAAGGATGGCAAGAAGTCCGGCGATTCCAAGAAGAAGAAGTCCAAAAAGAAGAACTCCCGGAAGAAAACCGGCGGCAAGAAAGCCAAGAAGCCGGTCGAATCCGGCGACGACGACTGACCGGCTTTCGGCGATCTGAGCCGCCTGGTATGAAAACTGATCCGAGGCGCGCGGCGGAGTGAATTCGCGGCGCGCCTCGCGGTTTAGTAGGACGATACGAACTTGACGAAAACGCTCACGATAGGAACACATGTGCTCGACGCGCCGATGGCGCAGGCCGCGCTTTCGGGCTACAGCGATGCCGCGATGCGCCTGCTCGCCCGCGAGTACGGCTGTCCGTACACCTTGAACGAGGTCGTGCTCGACAAGCTGATCGGCCAGGGCGGCAGGAAGATGCGCCGCATGCTGGCGGTCGATCCCCATGAGCACCCGGTCGCCGGGCAGCTCATGGGCAGCGAGCCGGAACAGTTCGGGTTTGCCGCGAATTTCATGGTCGAAATGGGCTATGACGCCGTCGACATCAACTTCGGCTGCCCGGTGAAGAAGGTCCTCGGGCGATGCCGGGGCGGGTATCTGCTGTCGGATCCGCCGACGGCCAAGGCGATCCTGCGTTCGGTGTTCGAAGCGGTGGGCGGCCGCGTGCCTGTGACGCTCAAGATGCGCCGCGGCATGGATGACACCGAGGAGAGCGAGCGGAATTTCTTCGAGATTCTCGACGCGGCGTTTGAAACCGGCCTGGCGGCCGTCACGGTTCACGGACGAACCGTCGTGCAGCGATACGTCGGTCCGAGTCGATGGCCTTTTCTGGCGCGCGTCAAGCGTCACGTCGGCGATCGCACGATCCTCGGCAGCGGCGACCTGTTTACGGCCATGGACTGTGTTCGCATGCTCGATGAGACGGGCGTCGATGGCGTTTCGATCGCGCGAGGCGCGATCGGCAATCCGTTCATTTTCCGCGAGGTGCGTGCGCTCGTGGAAGGGCGGCCGCTCCCCGATCCGCCGACGATCGCCGAGCAGCGGGCGGCCGTCGAGCGGCATGTCGAATTGCTATCGTCGCTCAACGGCGAGGCGATGGGGGCAGTGCTGTTCCGCAAGTTCGGGGTGAGATACAGCGAGCTTCATCCGCTTAACCAGGACGTGAAGATGGCGTTCCTCTCCGTGCGAAACGGCGACGACTTCAAGCGCGTGATGGATGCGTGGTACGGCGACGCGAATCTGTATCCCCCGGTCGAGCGGCGATTGCGGCCGGAGGCGCTGGTGGCGGCCGGCGCGACGTGGGACTGCGCCGCGGGCTGAATTGCGCGGCCGCTTGATTTTGCTCTCACGACAGCCTTTGATCCTCTGGACGTTTCGCGGGGCCGCGGCGCCTCGTCGTCGATTCAACGACCCTGGAATCGCGACCGCTTCACGTGATCGGGCCGACTCATGAGTTTCATCACCAAAGTGCTTTTTGAGAGCCCGTTCTGGCTGGGTGGGTTCTGTTTTTTCGCCTTTGCGATCGTGCTGTTCTGGCGACAGCGAATGGAGTTGGATTCAGCCCGAAGGAGGGCCATGCCAATGGCACTCTCGGTGTTCGTCGCGATGTTTCTGCTCCAGGCGTTCGTCGTCACGGATCGCGAGAGCGTCCTGGAACGGCTCGACGAGTTTGTGGCTGCCGTGGTCAAGGAAGACATCGCCGGCGCCGGCCGTGTGATCAGCAGCGCCTACGACGGCGAAGGCCTCGACCGGGAGGCGTTCATCGGCAGCCTTGAGGGCTGGTTCGCGGTGATCGACATTCGCGATCCCCGGTTTCAAAGGCGCGACGTGACGGTTGACGGCGATCAAGCGGTGATGAATCTCGCCGCCAGTGCGACGGTGAGTCTTCGCAAGGAGGCGGGCTCAACCCACTGGGGCGTCTGGCGGATTGAATGGAGGCGCGAGGCGGAGGGATGGAGCATCTCGCGAGTCGAACCGGTGTCCCTCGACGCGATGCCTGTCAAGTCGCTCAGCGACTTGAGGGGTTTGGTGCCGTGATCCTGACGCTGTGCCATCGAATCGGCCGCTTGAATCTTGGTTGCCGCGTGCGATGCACGCCGCCGTGTTCCGTTTAGCCCAGCTCCAAAGGAGCAGGGTGAGGACGAGAGATCGCTGGAATCGGATCATCGCTCATTCCAGCGAATTCGTACCGACGGCACGTCATTCGTACAGATTTGACCGGTCCCATTTCGAACGATTTCACCGGCGCCACCCTGCTCCTTCGGAGCTGGGCTAAACGGTGAACGCCGTTTTGCCTTCCAAGTGTCAGTCCGCTGCGATCAACTATAAAGATCTCGCACGACGTCACTGGACCGCAGGCCACTTCCAACCGCTCATTTTCTTCGTCAAATCACCGTCCGTCAGGTTGAAATGCAGCGGCGTGACGCAGACGTAGCCCTTGCTGATCGCGTGCCGGTCCGTGTCGGCCTCATCGCCGATGTTTTTGAAGTCACCCGTCAGCCAGTAGTACTCCCGTCCGTAGGGGTCGCTGCGGCGCTCGATGCGCTCGTCCATCGGCTGCGTCGACTGCGGGGCGACGCGAATACCCCGCGGCGGGCCGTCCGTCAGATCAGGAATGTTGATGTTGTACACCGTGCCCGGCTCAAAGCCGTCGGCCGCGATGCGATCAATGATCGAACGGGCGATTCGGCCGGCCGCGGCGAAGTCCATGTCGCGGTAGAGCTCGAACGAAACCGCGACGGCCGGGCAGCCGAAGATCGCGCCCTCGATGGCCGCGGCGACGGTGCCGCTGTAGAGCACGTGAATGCCGGTGTTGAGGCCGGCATTGATGCCGCTGACGACGAGGTCGGGGCGATTCGGAAGCAGCGAGTTGATGGCCAGCTTCACGCAGTCGGCCGGCGTGCCCTCGACGCTGGTTCCGGTGAAGCAATCGCCGACGCGGACGCTCTTCCAGAGAACTGGATGCCGGATGGTGATGGCGTGTGAGCCGCCGGACTGAACGCCCTCGGGTGCGACGACATCGATATCGCCGAGGCCGTCGAGGGCCTTGTACATCGCCAGAATGCCGGGAGCCATGATGCCGTCGTCGTTGCTGAGCAGGATTCGCATGGGGCGGAATTGTAGGGCTCACCGTGCGCGCATACAATTCAGCGTCGGCCGGGAATGCTTGGATCGTTGGGTGTGGGGGAGAACAGGAACTGACGGATCGGATGACCGCACAGACGCCCAGACAACGGCCGTC
This sequence comes from uncultured Planctomycetaceae bacterium, assembly GCA_938008425.1. Taxonomy (GTDB): domain Bacteria; phylum Planctomycetota; class Phycisphaerae; order UBA1845; family UTPLA1; genus JADJRI01. Next base: position 10,183 of record CALLKH010000125.1, read on the forward strand.
GCCGGGGATGATTTCAGCGCTCTTTGCGCTGGGACTGCTATTGCTGGTCGGTTTTGTATTCAACCCTGTGCTCACGGCCGGATTCGTCAGCGATTCCGACCATGGCTATGTTCCCAATCGCGCTTGGATGTGGGCAGGCACCTGGGATTGGTCGCATGTCGCCAGGTTTTTTGATCGGAACTGGGTATACAGCCCCGAGGAGACCGGCGGCTACTATCAGCCGCTCGTGGCGCTCTCGCTCCGGCTGGATGGCTGGCTGGCCCGCACGGCGTCGTCGCAACTGGACGCCAGCGCGACCGTCGGCTGGTACTCCCGGGCGTTTCAGTTTCACCTCACCAATCTTTGTCTGCACGTCGCCAACGTGGGGCTTGTTTTCTTCATTGTCTGGCGGTTGACCCGGTCGCATCTGTGGTCGCTTCTCCTTGCGGCGTTGTTCGCATTTCATCCGACTCAGGTTGAATCGGTGGCCTGGATCTCGCAGCGGATGACACTCCTCGGCGGGTTTTTCAGCCTGCTGGCGATCTGCACGTATCTCCAGGCGCGCGTCTCTCGCACCGCGTGGGCCTGGATGACCTTGACGACGCTTTGCTTCGCCGGCGCCCTTTTGTGTCGACCGCAATTCATCGCGCTGCCCGTCGTGCTGCTCGTGCTGGATCTCTGGCCCTTGAAACGATCCGGCTGGCGGCCGCTTCTTGAAAAGCTGCCGCTTTTCGTCGTGATGGGATTTTCAGCGGTGATTCAGTCGCAGGCTCGCTCAAGCGCGGCGCTGCCGCGCGTTCCCGGCGCGGGCGGCATCGAACTCGTCCTGCACGAGTTGGCGTCGCTTATGAGTCGGCTCGTGTTGCCGGTGGGGCTGGGGCCGTATCAACCGCCGTCGGCGACGGTCGGCGGCCTGGCCCTGGGCGGGGTGTTCGATGTGCTCCTGATCGCGGTCGCTGTTGCCGGCGCGGTTGTCGCGATGCGATGGAGCAGGCCGATCTTCGTTGCGATCGCCGGCTCGGGGCTCTTGATTCTCCCTGCGCTGCTCGAAGCGCCGTACGCCCGGCTGCTCTTGAGCGATCAGTTTCTCTATCTCGGCCTGGTCATTCCGATCATTGCCGCAGCGGCATGGATGGGTTCGCGGCCGGAATTTCGAAAGCAGTTTGCCGGCCGATGGGCGGCGATCCTGACGGCCTGCGCCGTGACCGCCGGCGCCGTTCATTCGTACGCCCAGACGATGTACTGGCAGAGCGCAGTGTCGCTTGCCCAATTGACCATCGCCCAGCATCCGGACTGGGTGCATGGCAAGGTCGCGCTTGTCGAAGCTTATATCCAGGAGAATGAATTCGACGCGGCGCTGCTGGCCGCGGAGCGGGCGGCGTCCGGAAGCCCGGAAGACCCCTCGATTCAATTCTACCTGGGCACGGTCCTGCTCCTCAGCGATTCGTCCCGGGCGTCGGAGGCGATCGAACCATTGCAACAGGCGCTGGAATCCAATCCGAACTGGATTCAATGCCTTCAGAATCTCGGCGTGGCGCTGGCCAGAAGCGAGCGCAGTCGTGAGGCGATTCCGTTTCTTGAGCGGGCGCGGGACCTGGAGCCGGCGTCGGCCGGTATTCGTCTCGGTCTTGGACATGCGTACCTGGAGGTCCATCGCTTTGCTTCGGCGCGAAGGGAGTTCCAGGAGGCGCTGCGTCGTCGGAATGATCCGATGGCCCACCTTGGGCTGGCGATTGCGTGGGCGGCGAATGACGAAGTGGATTACGCCCGTCGCCATCTGGAAGCGGCGGTGGCCAAGGACCCGGGATTTGCCGAGCGCGCCGGGCGTTCGCCGGAGCTGATGAAACTGAAGGATGTGCCGGGGTTCGGCCATTTGATTTCAACGCCCGGCGAGGGTGCGGCATCGGTTGCGCCGGCGACGGAATCACCCGCCGCGACGCGGGCGTTCGGGTCGTGATCCAGTGCCGGGGCGTTGCGCGCCGGGGACCTGGGCGCGGGTGATGCTGTGAACCCGTTGTTGAGTTGCTGAGTTGATGCCACCGGATCGACCAACGAACAGATTTGAACAGCCGGCGGGCCCCGTGATTGATTTGGCGGAGCATCCGCCGGGCGTGCCGCGGCAAACCCCGGCATCATGGATCGTGGCGTTATGCCTGATCGCCGGCACGATTGCGCTCTACCGGCCTTCGCTCTCCTCGCCGTTCGTCCAGCTCGATGACTACATGTATGTCATCGACAACGACGCGGTCCGGATACCCTCGTGGGAGTCGGTTCGTCGAATCTGCGGAGAGGTGCTGAGTCCGACGACCGTCGACGGCTACTATCAGCCGCTCTCGATGCTCTCGCTGATGGGGGATGCATGGCTCGCCGGCGGCGACGGCCGCGATCCCTTTCCCTATCACCTGACGAACATCCTCTGGCATGCGCTCAACGGCGTGCTGGTGTTTCTGCTTTTTCGCATGCTGGTCGGCGGCACGCTCGCGCCGATCGCGATTGCAGTGATATTTCTGGTCCATCCAGCGCAGGTCGAGTCCGTGAGCTGGATCTCGCAACGAAAAAGCGTGATGGCGACATTTTTTTCCCTGGCGAGCCTGATGGCGTATCTTGAATACGGGCGCACCCGGCGCGTTTCATGGTTCATCGGGTGCTGGCTCGCGATGCTGCTGGCCAATCTCGCCAAGCCGACCGCCATGCCGTTGCCGCTCGTGCTCATTCTGCTCGACGTCTGGCCGCTGAAGCGATCGTGGATTCGCGCCCTGCCCGAAAAGCTGGCATTCCTGCCGCTGATCATCGGGGCGGCGTATGTTTCGTGGGTATCGCAGTCGACGACGGCCATGCTCGGCGCGCCGAAGTTCGGCTCATTCGAGATGTTCGCGAAGTGGGTGGGCCTGCTGTGTTACAACCTCGCGACCTATCTTGGAAACCTCGTGTGGCCGTTTTACCTGTCGCCGTACCGCGAGATTCCGCGCGATTTGTCGTGGATGAATCCCGAGATCGGCGCGTCGGCGGCCCTGATCCTGGGGCTGGTGGTGATCTGGATTCTGGCGTTCAAGCGGTCAAAGTCATTCTTTGTGGGCTCAACGGCGTTCATTCTGACGCTGTCGCCCGCGATGGGCGGCGTTCACTTCGCCTCGACCTGTGTCGGGGATCGATTCCTTTATCTGCCGATGATCTTTCTGCTCTTTCCGCTGGCGGTGCTGTTCAGCCGGTGGGAGGCGAGGGTGGCGAATCGCCGTGGAAGCGCGTTTGCGGCGGTGGGGCTCGTCGTCGTCGGGCTTGCCTTTCTCACCCATCATCAGCAGTCGGTCTGGGGAAGTTCGCGCAATCTCTGGTTTCATATTCACAAATCAGCGCCAAGCCTTCCAAAGGCGGACTACAATGTCGCACTGTACCTGCTGGATGACGGTCGATATGCCGAATCACTGGCGCTGGCTCGCGAAGTCATCGCGGTCGAGCCGGGCAACGCACAGTATCATCTGCTCGTCGGCCGCTGTAGCACCAGGCTGAACCGCGCGGAAGAGGCCGGCGCGGCCATCGAGCGGGCGATTCAACTCGGTCTTGGCGATCAGACCGGTTTCGGCTGGCTTTCGCTCGCGGAGGTTCGGATCGTGACGGGTGACATCGCCGGGGCACGGGCTTGTGCACAACGGGCGGCGGAATCCGGCTGGACCCGCGGCGATACCTATGCCGAGGTGGGCGACATCGCGCGTCGCATTGCGGATAATTGCGACGCTGCGATCGAATTTCACCGGCTGGCCGTCGAATTTGAACCGGAAGATCTTGAGCTCCGATATGGACTTGCGCAGACGCTTCGTGAATGCGGTCATACGCGTGAGGCGATCGTGGAGTACGAAGATTTCATGAGACGGGCCCGTCTGGTCGGATTGGATGTCGGTGCCGTCCTCGTGGCGGTTGAGAAGCTGAAGGCGACCATCGCGGAGGAAGGCCGTCCGGAATAATCTCCGCCCGGCGATTTTGAGGATTCTTTTGCTTTCGAGCGGCTGCCCGTAATTTCGTTCAGGCCATTCTCTTTTTTGTGGCCTCACTCGCAGTAGTAGACGAAAAGTTATGGACGCACGATTTTAAATAGGATAAATTCAGTCTTGATATTGGCTGCCGGAACCCAGAAGGCTCGTACTGCGATTGGAAAGGGGTCGACCGACCGGGTCCGGCCAGGTGACACAGCCGGCTGAGATTGCCATTTCGGAGCACACGTTGAAACCCGTAGTTTCTCCCAAGGAGCTTGCGTCAGCCATCGGCGTCAGTGAGTCGTCCATCAAGCGATGGGTCGATGAGGGGATGATCCGGGCCGAGAAAACGAGCGGCGGCCACCGTCGCATTTCGCTCGAAGAGGTCATCCGTTATACGCGCGACACCCAGACGCGAATTGTGCGCCCCGAACTGCTCGGCCTGCCGCACGAGGCCGGGACCGTTGATCCGGTTCTGACCGATGCCGACGCCACGGAACTGTTGCATCGTCATCTGATGGAGGGTGACGCGCCACAGGCACGCGGACTGATTCTGTCCCTCTACCTGCGCGGACGAAGCGTGGCCGAGACTTGTGATCTTCCCCTTCGGAGAGCGATGGCTCGAATCGGGGCGATGTTCGAGCATGACGATGCCGGCGTCTTCTTCGAGCACCGGGCGACCGAAATCTGTCAGCAGGCGCTCAACCGTCTGCGGTTTATCATCGAGCCCGACAAGCGCGGCCCGGTTGCCGTCGGCGCGGCGCTCGGCGGTGACACGCACGCGCTGTCGACGCTGGCCGCCGCCACTGTGATGAGCGGCGAAGGGTTTCACACGGTGAATCTCGGCGCCGACCTGCCGCTCAAGTCACTGGCGAAGGCGGTCTCGGTTTATCAACCGACGCTGGCGTGGGTGAGCATCAGCTGGGTGCCCGAGGAGCAATCCGTTCCGGAGGTCATTCAGGCGCTGACCGACACGCTGGGGCCGATGGGTGTTCAGACGGTCGTCGGCGGCCACGCGCTGGAGGGACTGAAGCTCCAAAGCGAGCCCTGGATGCACATTCTCAAGTCGATGACCGAGTTTGTGGATTTTGCTCGTACCCTTTCCGTGGTTCCCGCGGAATAGCGGCCGTTCTGCATGTTCTCGTCTTTTTTCCGGATGCCCTGAATTGACTCTGACGTGTTCTGCCGGGTAGTTTTCATGCGGATGACTGTCTGCGCGCCCATCAGGATTCTGCGCGATTCGAGGGTGCAGCTCGTCCAGGCGGGAGCTTGCTGCGGTGCTGATGATTCGATGTCACCGATGTGTCGGCGCTACTGCAGTCAAGCGTGCGCCGGTTCCGGATCGGTCGGCCGTCGGTGCGACGATCGCGTTATTGTCCTTCTTCGCGGCCACCGGCTGCGTGTCTCTCAGGCCCTTTGACGAACTCCGTGCTTCTCTCCCGGGCGAGGAGTTCGTTCAACTCGAAGGCCAGTGGATCCACTTTGAACGCAGGGGTGCGGGCGACGCGCTGATTCTCCTGCACGGATTCGGCGGGTCGACCTTCAGCTTTCGTGACGTGATCGACGGCCTCGCGGAATCATTCGATGTCATCGCGCTGGATCTGAACGGATTCGGCTACACCCAGCGGTTGAAGTCGTCCGAAGCGTACACGCCGGAAAGCCAGGCGGCGCTGGTGCTCCGGCTGATGGATCACTTCGGCATCGAGAAGGCTCACGTGGCAGGGCATTCCTACGGCGGCGGCATCGCCATGCTCCTGGCGACCGCCCACGCCGATCGGGTGAAAACATTGGTGATTATCGACGGCAGCCTGCCTCGCCGCGGTTCGGCGATGTTCCCCTCGCTTCTCGCGCCGCTGGCATCCTGCCTGATCAAGAACCTGCTCATCACGGAATCGAATGTTCGCCAGTTTCTGGAGTCGAGCGTCAAGGATGCTGCGACTGTCGACGATGCGATGGTGATGGGGTACTTCGATCGGCTCAGGGTGGAAGGGCTGCCCGACGCGATCGCCGGGTTTCTCTCGGCGAGTCCCCAGCCGGCGGATACCGCCGCCATTGACGTCTCCACGATTCGGCACCCGACATTGATCATCTGGGGCGAAGCAGACGGAATCATCCCGATCTCGGTCGGCGAGGAGCTAAACGGCAAGATCACCGGATCCGTTCTGGTGCGCTTCGAGAATTCGGGGCACCT
>CALLKH010000126.1 GCA_938008425.1 uncultured Planctomycetaceae bacterium
CCCACCGGATCGACCTAGTTCCGCGCACGCATCGGGAAACGCCGTATCGTAGTCATTTTCCGTGCCAACGCCAGTCCCTATTCCCAAAATATGTCGCTTTTTTTCCGTCTATCGACGTTCGACCACCTGCAAGCGAGACATCGACATCCAGCAAATCGCCGCGGTCGAGAGCGTCCATTACTTGCTTATTCATAATGGGTTAGAGTCCAGATCGCTGGTCCTTCTGACTTTGGCAAGACCGAGAAGCAAACCGCGGAGAAGCCCGATCGTTGAATTCGCACCCCGATCGCCGGTAATCTGTTGGAATTCTAAAGTTCCTCCGCGCGTCGAATCCCACCTTCGAATTCGGGGGGTAGAATCGAGAGATCAGAAAATTCGCCCCGCGAGAGCCGAGAGCGTCTGCGCCCAATCGGCCGGCCGCACCGAGGGGAAGGCTTCAACATGCGACTCGCCATACTCATCGCCTGTCTCTTGCTCGCTGCGAGTCCTGTTCGCGTCGAGGCCCAGACGATTTTTCAGACCGGCTTCGAGGCGCCGACATACGCCGACGGAAATCTTGTGAGCCAGGACGGCTGGCAATCCACCGATAGTCCGCCGACGCCCGGTCGCGGCACGGTTCAGAGCGTCTTTGCAAGACTGGGCGTGCGATCCGTCAAACTGGATGCATCGGTCGCTTTTTCGTCCGCATGGTACTACCAGATTCTCAACTACCTTCCCACGCCATCAACTGCCCCAATCGTCCAGATCAGCTGGGACATGTACCTCACCGACACGGGTGTGACACCGAGTTTCCTCTGGGGAATCGATGTCTACGACAACACCCCCTTCGCGTCGCGTCGCATCACCGCCGTCGGCGTGAATTCGGCGGGACGACTGCAGGTCTGGGACAACGATCGATTCTTCGACACCGGGGTCATCGTGTCACGAAATGCGTGGCACACCTTCAAGATCAACATCGACTACCGCGCCGGCCGAAAGTGGGTCGTCGTGACGGTCGATGACCAGGTGGCGGCCGTCGCGAAGCGGATCTCCACCGTCGCCGCGGAATTCATCGCCGATGTGGATCTCTACCACATCGATGGCGGCGGCGAAGATTCGGCGTTCTACGACAACTTCTCCGTACTCGCACAGGCCGACGGCGATCTGGACGGCATTCCCGATGTCGATGATCTCTGTCCAGCGACCGCGGCCGGCGAGGCGATCGACGCCTCGGGCTGCTCGATCGTGGATTCGGATGGGGACGGCGTCGCCAACGACTTTGACCTCTGCCCGGGCACGCCTGCCTGCACCCTTTCAGTCGACTCCAGCGGTTGCCCGGATCTCGATTCCGACGGAGACGGCGCCTTTGATGGCTGCGATAACTGCCCGGGCGTCTTCAATCCGGACCAGGCCGACGCCGACGGCGATGGCGAAGGCGACGCCTGTGACCTGTGCCCCGATCTCGCGTTCGGCGACGTGAACGGCGACATGTCATTCAATGGCGGTGATGTCCAGCGCATGGTTGAAATCATCATCAGCGGCACCAGCACCCAGCCGGAGCGATGCGCTGCGGACTTCAACGAAGACGAAGTGATTGACCTCGACGACGTGCCGCTGTTCGTGAATTTCCTGCTCCAGATTTGATTCAGGCCAAGGGCGCTGAATGACTTGAACGGCCCCTGTGCGTTGGGACCGTCGGCTTTGGCTGCGCGAGATTCTTGCGGGCTCAATTCACCTGGAATTGGGCACAACGAACAGGAAATCAGTGCGCGACAGCGAGGGTGGAATGCGCCTGTCGTCACGGCGATTCCACTCTCACCGACCCTATTCGAGCAGCTTGTTGACGAATTCCACGACGTCCTGGCCATCGATCGTGCCGTCGCCGTTGAGGTCGGCTGCATTGATGGGGCAGGTTGGGTGTTCGTCCTTGTAGGATTCAGGATGCAGGACAGCCTGGGTGAAGGGCACGACATCGTCGAGCCCTCGGCTGCCGTCACAGTTGAGATCGCCGCGCATGCAGGCCCGGGTGACGCCGCGGAAGACCGGTGAATAGCCCGGGAAGACCGCCGAAAGATCAGAGTTCCCCAGCCGATTCTGAACGATCTCGGCAAGAACGTCCCGATAATCCGTCGTGATCGCGAGATCGATTCCCTCGAATCGATTCTCCACTTCCAAGCCGGGCCAGTCCGCATGGACGCGGCCGCCGTCGATTCCGGGGCCGATCAGGAACATGATCCCGCCGTGGCCATGATCGAGGCCAAGGCTCGCGTTCTGATCGATGCGTCGGCCGAATTCGGACATAACGACAATCGTGACGTTTCGCCGGGGGCCGCTGAATAAGTCCGCATAGAACGCGGCGAGGCTGTCACCCAGTGTGACCATCAGGTTGCTCATGCCGCCGCCGTAAGTCACGATCTGCTGGATGTGTGTGTCCCAGCCGCCCATATCCAATGCGACGGCTTCGACTCCGACTTCCGCTTTCAGCAGCGCTGCCGTGGACTTCATCGACCGGCCGAAATTGTTGTTGGGATATACCGCACCGCCCTCGGGGACGTAGCCCGCGAAGTCAATCGTCTGGAGTAAATCAATCGTTCGCTGAGTCGTCTCGGCGGATGCGGCGAGGGCGTCGGTGTACTGATAGTGAATGGCTTCGATGACGGCGCGCCGTGCATTTCGGGTGGCGGCGTCTCCGCTGAGATTGTAGTTGGACAGATCAGGCACCGGGATGGTCAGCGGCGCTCCCTGGAGCGAACGCTGAAGGCCAAAGTTGATCCCGATGCCGCGCAGAATCGAGTTCGGGAAGAGCGGCGAAGTCGTCTGGAGATGCCGCCCCAGCCAGCCAGTGTTCAGCGTGAGGTCGCCCGGCTTTCCAACTTCCATGTACCGCATGGCATCGAAGTGTGATCTGGTCGGATCGGTCGATCCCGCCGCGTGCACAATGAGAAGATCGCCATTCTGATACGCCGGAATCAACCCGCCAAACTGCGGCGGAAGCCCGAAAAAACCATCCAGATCGATGGCCTTGAATGTACCGCTCGCATCCGGCCGGGGAATCGCCAGGGCCGGCCGTTCGTCGTAATAGGTGTCCTCCGCATGGGGGACACAGAGCGTGAGGCCGTCGGCCCCGCCGCGCAGAAAAATCGAAATGATCACGTCACGATCGCTGCATTCGTCCTCGGCATAGGCCACCTTGGGAATCCAGGCCGGCAGGCTCGCGGCAGCCGCGATGCCGCCCGTCGTGGCGAGGAATTGACGCCGCGAGAGCTGCATGTATTCACTGCAACTGTGACAATCCGACGAGCTCATGACGTGCCTTTCTTTCCTCTAACCCAACAATGCTTCCGCGCCCTGAATCTCCGACACGGTCCTAGTACCACTGAAACGCCGGCGCCGAGAGCGCGAGGCTGACGGCCTCCCGTCGAATCGACGAAGAGGCGGGATTCGTCGCCAGGTAGTCTCTGATCAGCAACTGATCGCCGGCGGGCAGCCGACCACCGAACAGCCGGCCGTTAATCCGATTCATCATCTGATCCAGCGTCGTCGCCCCGGCAAAAAACTGATCAATATCAACGCTGACGTAATTGATGTTCCCGTTCAACAGGGAGGCGACGAAATTCCATCGGGTCAGCGGCAGCCCCTGCCACGCGTCGGCCCGGTCCGGATAGCCGTCCGGCGTCGCCCAGTTGAACATCAGGTGTCCTGCGAGGCTCAGCGCGTTCAGCATGCCGGTGGAAATCTGCGTTCCCGTGGTGGCGTAGGTGGCGTTCGTCGCTCGCAGGGCGGAGACAAACAGGTGGAACGGCCGTTTGAATTTCGGACCGGCCGTGCTCGGATCGAGCGTGGTGAACAGCGTGCGCAGCATCGACTTGATGTCGCCATTGGTGGCCGTATATGTCGCGGTGACGGCATCGATGAGTGCCTGCGGAGGGTTCTCGCTCCAGAATCTCTTGCAGAGTTTGGTGGAGACAAATCGGGCCGTGCTCGGGTGGGCCGCGAGTATATCGAGGACGGCGTTTCCGTCGCTCTCGCCGCCGCCGGCCGGAATGACGTTTCCAAGAACCACTTTCTGACCATAATCGTGGTTGGCGGAGGTGAAC
>CALLKH010000127.1 GCA_938008425.1 uncultured Planctomycetaceae bacterium
ACATCGTCGCAACTCGATTTTCCGAACCTGTGCCGATTGAGCCTGTGCGATAATGCATCGAATACGCTGTTCCGAAATCTGGGGCGGGATCAAGAACGAAGACCTCGACGTCTGCTCCGCCGGGCTCTGCGCCAGTCTCTATTCCGGCGCGCGCGGCGGCGATCAGGGCGGCGACGCGTATTACTTCTCCGTCTGCGGCTCCGACATGCTTACGCGACTGGCCCTCGCCGACGTCTGCGGCCACGGCGCGGCCGTCAGCGAGATCAGCACATGGGTCTATGACTCCCTCGCGAAATACATGAACGAACTGGATCAGCCCGCAATGATGGGCGGCTTGAATGATCTCGTCGCCGGGCGCGGCTTCAAGGCGCTCACCACTGCCGTGATGGTGTCCTATTACACCCGCACCGGCAAGCTCTATTACACCTGCGCCGGGCACCCGCCGATGCTCTCGCGCGGCCTCGATGGCCGCTGGCGCGAGGTGTCCCTGCCCGACTCACACGATCCGCGCAACATGCCGCTCGGCGTCATGCCCGGCATCGGCTACGACATGCGCGAACTTTCCTACCACCCCGGCGACCAACTGCTCCTCTACAGCGACGGCATCATCGAGGCCCCCTCGCCCGATGGCGAACTCTTCGGCTCCCAGCGACTCGTCGCCGCGCTCGACGAACTCGACGCGGCCGCGCCGATGGAACTCAAGGAATCGCTCCTCGGCCGCATCCGCGACTGGACCGGCGGCTCGCTGGCACACGACGACGTGACGGTGGTGGCGATTCAGTTGGAGTAGAAAGCGATTCTCCAGGAGTACGAATCCAACGGGTGCCCCAGGGTGTACTCACCCTGGGTTCACGATTATTCTGGCATGGTCGTGACACATCAATTGCGACCCCATAGAATCCTGTGAATGCCCTATCGATTACACCGAATCGACGAACCGGGCCACATTCATTTCTGGACCATCTCCTGCTATCGCAGACTCTCATTCCTCTGGCACGACGCGATGAAGCATGTTGTCGTAGACGGTTTTCGACTGCTGCAGAACGAATTCCGCATTTGCATGATCGCTTACGTCGTGATGCCGGAGCACATGCACTTTATTCTCTATCCCCACCCTCCGGGCGACGACAGGCCGATTCCCATTTCGACGCTGCTGCACCGATTAAAGATGCACATCGCGGTCAAAGGCAAAGAGCGGCTGCGGCAAATCTGGCGCGTTCGGCGATGCCTCTGGTGCGATCCGCTCAATCGTTGGGCGCGAGGGGAATTCTCAAAGCAGAACATCTTCAACATCCGGGGCCACGACTTCAACATCACTCGGCATGACACACTTCTGGAGAAGATCGATTACTGCCATAAGAACCCCGTAGCGCGCGGACTCGTCGATGACGCGGGGGATTGGCGATGGAGCAGCTTTCGATTCTACGAGTGTGACGATCGGTCAGTGATTGCAATGGATTGGAATGGTCGGTGGCCCGTTATCTGGTAAGCGCTTCATGCCGCAGAGCTTACCCTCTGCGGAGCAACCAGTCATGATGAAATAATCGAGAACCCAGAGTGAGTACACCCTGGGGCACCCATCAACATGGTTTCTTCTCACCCAACGATTTCACCCCATCCCCCCATCCCGCTAAAATCAACCCCAACTCAAAATCGAACCCAACCCCTGTCATCGAGAACCCCGTGACTCCGCTCGTCCCACCCTTCCGACCAGCCAATGCTGACGACGCCAATGAGATGGCCGAGCTCGTCAACATCTCCGGCGACGGCCTGCCGCTCTACATCTGGGCGAGTTTCGCCAAGGCTGGCCAAACCGCCTGGGATGTCGGCCGCGAACGGGCCCGGCTCGGCCTCGGCGGATTCGCGTATCCACACACCGTCGTTCGCGACGTGGACGGCAAGGCGGCCGCGTGCCTGATCGGCTACCCGCCCGGCGATGAAGCGAAGCCGATCGGCGATGACACCCCCGCGCCCCTTGCGCCGCTCATCGAACTGGGAAACCTCGTCCCCGACGCCTGGTACCTCAACGTCCTCGCGACCTTCCCCGAGCACCGCGGAAAAGGCTACGCCGCCGAGCTTCTTCGAATCGCCGAATCGCGCGCCCGCGACTGCGGCTGCAGACGCATGGCCCTGATCATGTCCGACGCCAATGACGCCGCACGGCGACTCTACGAGCGACAGGGCTTCAGGGTTCATGCGACCCGGCCGATCGTGAAGAATGGGTGGAAGCACGACGGCCGCAACTGGGTACTGATGGTTCGAGAGTTGACGTAGTAGGCGGGCTGCGAATGCCGTAAGCTACAACAGCGCCGCAGGCTTTACGCGACCAAACGAGGGAGTTTCATGCCCCACATCCGCACCATCCCCGACGCCGACGCAACCGGCCAGCTCAGGGATCAATACGTTGCCGCCATTCGTCGCGCGGGCAAGGTCTACAACATCGTCCGCATCATGTCGCTCAACGCGCCGGCCATGCGCGATTCGATGGCGCTTTACATCACGCTCATGTACGGCCGTTCGCCGCTTCCGCGCTGGGTCCGCGAGTTGATCGCCACCGTCGTGAGTCGGTCGAATGCGTGCTTTTACTGAGTGCAGGCCCACGCATCGGATCTCCGTGTTGAGATCCGCGATCGAGATGACGCCGACAAATTCGTTCACGCCGTGGTGCGCGACTGGCGGACGGCCGGCATCGAACCGCGCGAGACCGCCCTGCTGGAATTCGCCGAGAAGCTGACCCGAAGCCCGGAGCGATCGGCGGGCGACGACATTCAGCGTCTGCGCGACGCGGGCTGGGACGACACCGCAATCCACGACGCGACGCAGATCATCGCGTACTTCAATTACATCAACCGAATCGCCGACGCCCTCGGCGTGGAACCGGAGCCCGGCGCGCCGGTCTGGGGCGGTATGTCACCGCCTTCGCACTGAAATCTCCTTAAGCCCGATTATACCTTGGCGATCCAGCCATACGGGATGTACTCGCGATCGAAGGTCCCGTCGGTGTACAAGTTCACCACCGCGTAGCCCGCTTCGCACTCCTGGTGCGTGCCCTTCCACCAGTTGCCGCTGACCGCTCCATTGCAGAGATAGGTCACGCCGTTGTAATCCACCCGATCGACGAGATGCAGATGCCCGCTCAGGCAGACGCGAACATTTCGATGCTTGAAGAACAGATCCTTCAGCCGCCGCGTGTCGGTGTGCATCCATGCGGCCGGCACAGACCAGCCGTCCTTGTTCTCCAGTTCGCCATCGTAGAAGACACAGGCGGATAGAATCGGAATGTGCGAGAGGATGAGAATCGGCGTGTCGCTCGGTGTCTTCTTCAGATTATCAACGAGCCATTCGTACTGCGGCTCATCCAGCTTGCCGACATAACCCTCGCCCGACGGGAACACGCTGTCGAGCACAATGAAATGCCAGCCGGCTCGATCAAAGCTGCGGTATCGCTCGGGCAGTTTCATCGCCTCGAGCGCCCATTTCTTGCCGTATCGATCTTCCGCACCCGTACATTCACTCTTCGTCTTGTTCCAACCCCAGACATCGTGATTGCCGATGCACGACTCGACCGGCAGGGAACAGTCAGTGCGAATGACGTTGTGCCACAGGTCCCATTGCTGCTTCGTCCGATCCCGACCGACCGCAAATGCGTCCATGATCGCATCGCCGCCGTTGAGAATCAGGTCGGGGCGATCTTTCAGTGACTGAACGTGGTGCAGGCACGCGGCAAACCCCTTCGCCGCCTCTCGCTCCGGCTGGATGTGAACATCCGTCAGGTGAGCGATGCGAAGGGCGCGCTTTCGAATCGCTTTTTGCGCGGCCGGCGTCATCGTCGGCTCGGCGAATGAAACCCCGGCATCAAATCCGACCATACCGAGTGCAGCCGCCCCGATGCCCGTCCGAATGAAATCGCGACGTGAAACCTTGTCCATGATTCGCATCTCCCTTCATCATGCACCTGGAAGTCAGCCGCGACCTATCGTTACCCATCGGACCGGCAAATTCAATCATGGAGTCCTCGGGTAAGCTTCTCAATCTCCGGTCGCACTGAGCCTGGCTTTCAATCGCACGGACAGCCGTTTAGAATCAACTGCTGACCGTCGCGGACCCTTTCTTGTGCGACGCGCAAGTTCGGGAGAAGTCCCGCGTCGTTCCCATTCGGCCGAGCGAGCGTACCGATATGCAGGATGTCGTCATCTCGATCGAAGGCCTGCGAAAGTCCTTCACGGATCATCGCGGAAACGATGTCGTCGTGCTCGACGACATCACCTTCGACGTGCGCCGCGGTGAGACCCTCGTCATCATGGGCGGCAGCGGCTGCGGCAAGAGCACCCTGCTCAACTGCCTGATCGGCGAATACGACGTCGCGGTGGGCAGAATCCTCTACAAGACCAAGGACATGCCCGAGCCGCGAAACATTGTCGGCATGGACGAACGCAGCCTCAACGCGATCCGCAAACGGTTCGGCATCCTCTTTCAGAGCGGCGCGCTGTTCAATTCCATGACCCTGGCGGAAAATGTCGCCCTGCCCCTTCGCGAGCACAGCTACGTCGATCCGACGATCATCGACATCGTCGTCAAGATAAAACTCCAGCAGGTTCACATGCTGCCGCACCGCGACAAGCTGCCGTCGCAGCTTTCGGGCGGCCAGAAAAAACGCGCCGGGCTCGCCCGCGCCACCGTGCTCGATCCGGAGATTCTCTTCTACGACGAGCCGTCGGCCGGCCTCGATCCCGTCACCAGCGCCGCGATCGACGATCTGATTATCGACCTGTCGAAGAAACTGGCCGTCACGAGTATTGTCGTCACGCACGAAATGGATTCGGCCTTTCGCATCGCCGACCGCATGGTCATGCTGGACAAGGGAAAAGTCCTCAAAATCGGCACGCGCGCGGATTTCGAGGCGCTGCGCGATACGCCGGTGGACCAGTTGACCTCCGACGCCGACAAGCTGATGGGCCAGTTTCTCAACGGCCGAACCGAAGGCCCGCTCACCGATTCGGACGGCATGACGGAGTATGAAAAGCTGCTCGTCCCGTCAGGAAAGCCGCAATACTGATGAAGAAACTCAGCAACGAATTCAAACTCGGTTTCTGGACCATCGTGGCGGCGGCGCTGTTCGTCAGCGTCCTGCTCTGGATTTCCAAGGGCGTCGGCGGCGAGATGCGGCCGATCACGATTCATTTCAAGCCGACGCCGGTCATGCCGCCGCTCGCACAGGGATCGGTCATCTACGTCGGCGGCCAGAAAGTGGGAAAGGTCACGCATTCGGAGTTGGTTCGCGACGCCGCCTCATCGGCGACCGCTCCGAGTTACTACATCCTGGTCAATGCCGATCTGCGACAGGACATTATTCTGCGCGAGGACTGCGTCGCCTTTGCCGAGGCTCCGGCGCTCGGCGGCGAAGGCATGATCAAGATTGATCTCGGCAAATCGGACAAGCCGTTCACCGCCCCGTTCATCGACGGCGCGGAGCCCGGCGGGTTCGCGGCGATTCTCGCCTCGATGCAGAGCGAATTCGACGCGACGCAGGAAGGCAGCCTGCTCTGGCAGCTCAAGACGCAGCTTGATCCCGACAGCGCCGCATCGCTCATGGCCAAGTTGCACCAGTCGCTCAGCGATGTCAACACGATGACATCGTCGCTCGCCCGCGAGATGACGCCGGCCGAGCGGGCGACCATCATGGCCAAGTTCCACGAGATCGCCGACAACATCAATGAAACCACCGCGGAACTCAAGCGCGAGTTCGACGCCAGCCGGCCGAACGTCATGATCGCCAAGCTGCACACGGCCATGGACGCCGTGAATGACGGGCTCACGGTGCTCTCACGAATTCTCAAGACGGGCGAGACGCCCATCGCCAACACGCTCATCAATGTTGAATCGACGTCGAAGCACCTGAGCGACGAAACCGATCCCGCCAGGCCCGACAGCCTGATGGCCCATTTCAAGCAGACCGGGGCGCTGGTCAATGCATCGCTCGAAGACATCAACGAGGTGACGAAGACCACGCGCGACGTGATGGTTCTCAATCGCGAGAACATCAACCGAATGCTGGTGAATTTCAAGGAGTCGTCGGATCATATCAAGACGGGCATGAAATACGTCCTGAGAAACCCCTGGCGACTCTTCAACGCGCCGACGCCGACCGAGCAGCAGCAGCAGGCCATCTTCGACGCCGCCCGCAGCTTCTCAGAGGCCGCGGCTCGCATTGACGACGCCTCATCGCAGCTTCGAGCGCTCGCGGAACTCCACGACGGCCGAATCCCTGCCGACGACCCGGACCTCGCCCGGATCCGCGCCGACCTAGAACGATCAGTCGATCTCTACAGTCGGGC
>CALLKH010000128.1 GCA_938008425.1 uncultured Planctomycetaceae bacterium
ATCGCCGCGCCTGCCGCGCCCTGACGCTGCTGGGGCTGGGGTTGATCGGCCTCGAGCCGGTGGTCGTTCGATATGAGAACCGGCGTATCGATGCACAGACCATCGTGCTCGTGGATGAATCGGCAAGCATGTCGCTCGCCGATCATTATCGAACCGATGACGAGGCCCGCCGCGTGGAGTCGGCCGTCGGCGCGATTCCGCCCGACGGCATGGAGCGCGCGACGCTCGTTCGCCAACTGGTGGATCGGCCTGACTCAGGACTTCTGCGCGGGCTCGCGAAGGCGAATGACGTTCGTGTCTTCGGCTTCGGCGACAGTCTGCGCCCGATGGGTTCCATCGCGCGCCGGTCGGCGGGCACGGCGTCGACCGGCGAAGAGGCGAAACCCGCACAGCCGGACAAGCCTGCGCAGGCGGCGTCGGCCATCGGCTCTGCCACGGATCTCGGCCTGGCGATTCGCGGCGCGATGGATGCGACGGCCGGCGCGCCGGTCGCGGGCATCGTTCTGCTCTCAGACGGCGGCTTCAATCGCGGCGAGGCGCCGACGGTGCTGGCAAAATATCTTCGGCATCAGCAGGTGCCGATCTACGCGGCCGGTCTCGGCGATCCGTCGGAGCCGGTCAACGCCCGGGTCGTGCAGGTCTCGGCTCCGCGGTCGGCGTTCAAGAATGATCCCTTCAGCGTGACGGTTCGAATCGGCGCGCAGGGCGTGGGCGACGAGACGCTCAAACTGGACCTGTATGAACAGGTCGAGGAGGGCACGCGGGAACTGGTTGAGTCGCGAACGCTGAAGGCGGATGAACAGGGGCGCATCGTGCCGGCCGTCTTCGAGCGCAAGGTGAAGAAGCCGGGCGTCGTGAAGTTCCTGGCGCGCGTGGCGCCGCTTGAGTTCGAGGCGGTGCTGTCGGACAACGAGAAAGAGCTTTCACCGGCGGTGCGGATCCTCGACGACAAGATGCGCGTGCTCATCGTGGCGGGCGCGCCGAGTTACGACTATCGCTTCCTCGCCCGGCTGCTTGAGCGCGACGAATCGGTCGATGTTTCGACGTGGCTCCAGTCGGCCGACACCGACGCCCTTCGCGACGGCGACAAGGTCATCACAGAACTGCCCGCGACGCTGGAGAAGCTCAACGAGTACGACGCGATCATCCTGATGGACATCGATCCAAGGGAGTTCGACCCGACCTGGGGCAGCTTGATTTCGACCTACGTCTCGGACTACGGCGGCGGCGTGCTCTACCAGGCGGGAAACAAGTACACCGGTCGCTTCATGCGAAGTGACAAAATGAAGACACTGATCGACGTACTGCCCGTCGTGCCCGATCCGGAGGCGGAGCTGGTGATCAACGATCTGGGCCACTACCAGACCAGGGCGTGGCCGATCCTGGTGGCCGATGACGCGGCGGGTGATCCGATCCTTCAGCAGTCGGACGACCTCAGCCAGACGCGAACGATCTGGTCGATCCTGGGGCAGGTGTACTGGCATTACCCGGTGCGCCGCGAAAAGCCGGTCGCGCACGTGCTCATGCGGCACTCGAATCCGCGAATGGTCAACACCTACGGCGCACATGTGCTCTTCGCCAATCAGTACGTCGGAACGGGCCGCACCGCGTGGCTTGGGTTCAATTCGACATGGCGGTGGCGCCGCGCCGACGAGCGGCGGTTCAACCGCTTCTGGATTCAGACGCTGCGTTTCCTCGTCGAGGGCAAACTTCTCGGCGGCCGGGCGCGCGGGCAGATTCTGACGTCGAAGGAAGAGTATGAAGTCGGCGAGAGTGTCGTCGTCACAGTGCGGGCGCTCGATGAGCAGTTCAACCCGCTCCTGGTACCGGAGTTGAGCCTGAAAGTCGCTCATTCCGGTGGCGCGGGCGACACTGCGACGCCGGTTGAAACGGTGACCGATGTCGAGTTGGCGCCGGTTCCCGGGCGCGACGGCTACTACGAGGGTCGTTTCCAACCCGGCCGGATCGGCACGCTGAAGCTGTCGGTCAGGCTGCCAGGTGGTGTATCCGCTCGCGAGGATGACGCCGGGCGGGACATCGACAAAACGATCGAAGTCTCCCAGTCGGATATCGAGATGAGAAACCCGGCGCTGAATCGCGCGGCGCTTCAGGAACTCGTCACCGGCGTGGGCGGGCGAAGCGCCTACTTCAACGTCGATGAGGTGAAGAGAATCGCCGACGCGGTGCCCGATATGAGTCGTACCTTCACGGTGCGCGGGCGACCGCGGCCGCTCTGGGATAATCGAAACGTGCTGATCGCGCTCGTCGGTTTGCTGACGATTGAGTGGATTCTTCGGAAGAAAGCGCGGTTGCTCTAGGGGTGTTGTTGCATTGATGAACGGTTCGCGTGAACATCTGGAGACCTTTCGCCGAGCTGTGGTTCAGCCGCTGGAACGGCTCGCCCGGCAAATGAAGGTCCACATTCTCGTAGAGGGGATGTGCGTCTGTGCGGCCTTGCTTGTCGGCGCGGCGATTGCCCAGTTTGTGATTGATCGATTGCTGGTGCTTGGCGTCGGTCCCCGCGCGGCGATCATGGGGGCCATCGCCGGCTTGGCGGGCTACCAGGTTTTTCGGCGCATCATCCGGCCGCTCGGAGTTCGAATCGATGTCAACGACGTTGCGGCCGTCCTGGAACGCAAGCGACCGGAGTATGGCGATCGACTCGTCACTGCGGTCGCATTCGCAACCGAGGCGTCGATCAATCCGCTGCGAAATTCACCCGCGCTCGTCGGCGCGGTGATCGACGATTCGATCCGGCGGTTTTCAAACCTCACCACTGCGGACATTCTCCGACGCGACCGCTACCTGAAGCGCGTTGGACTCGGCGGCGCGGCGGTCATGGCCCTGCTGCTGACGGCCGTCATCACCCCGTCGCTGGCCCGCATCTATTTCGAGCGAAACTGGCTCCTGCGGGATTCGGCGTGGCCGGTGTCGTCGCAGATTGTCGCCGAGGGCTTCGACGACGGCCGGCTGCGATGGCCGATCGGCGATGAGCTCAAGATCGTCGCGACGGCCGTCACAGGTGAGCCGTCGGGGCTTCACGCGGAGTTTGAATTCGCATCGGGCGAGGCGATTGCTCGCAACATGGATCGACTGGGCGAGCGGCAGTTCATTCTCGATTATGGCCCGCTGGTTCAGGCGATGCGCATGCGGTTTGTGATCGCCCGGCTCGGCGTGGACGAGCGAACGGACTGGTACTCGATCGATGCGGTTTCAAGGCCGGGCGTCCGCGGCGTAAAGATCACGGTGACGCCGCCCGAATACTCGCGACAGGAACCGTTCGAGTTGCCGCCGGGCAGTGCGACGGCGGATCTTCTGCGGCGCTCGACCGTTCGCATCGAGGCGAGTATGAACAAGCCGCTCTCGACGGCGGCGCTGAGGTTCCGGGCCGACGATCGCGCCGAGGCCGATGCGGTCATCACCGATGGGACCAGCGTGGCCACGACCTTTGAGCCGGCGCGATCGGGCACGTACTACTTCGACGTGCAGGACCTCGACGGACTCGACGATCGATCACCGGTGACCTACACGTTCAGTTTGCTGACCGATCCTCCGCCGAAGGTTCGGCTGACGTTGCCGGGCGTCGGCGAGTTGGTGGTGCCGAGCGCTCAACTGCCGCTGGCGATCGACTGCGAGGACAACCTGGGGCTCAGAACGATCGAGCTTACGCACCAGGTGAAGTCCGGTGGCGGAGAGGCCTTGGCCGCGACCACGACCGAAACGCTTCCCGGCTTCGTGAAGCATCAGCAGCGGTTCAGCGCGTCGCATCTCTTTCCGCTGCTGCCGCTGACCGTGAAACCGGGCGATCAACTCGTGCTTCAGGTGCGTGCGACCGACAACCAGCCGGTCGAGCCGGACGCGACGCCGACAAACGTCGTGAACACCGTCAGCGCGAATGGCGCGGTGGTGCAGGCCGCGGCCAATGTCGGCGAATCGGTTTCGTACACGCTTCGCATCGTCACCCCCGAGGAGTTGCAGGCCGATCTGGGGCGTCGTGAGAACGAGTGGCGGCGCGAGTTCGAGCAGATTATCAAGGCGCAGGAGCAGTTGAATCGGCGTGTGCTCGATCTGCGTTCGACCGACGCGGCCGACACGATGTCGACCGACCACGCCGTTCGCTACGGCCAGGAGGCGAGAACCCAGCGTCAGCAGATCAGCCGGATCAAGACGGTTACGCGGCAGTTCGAGCAGATCTATTCGGAGCTCAAGGTGAATCAGCTTGCGACGCCGCAGGTTCGACGGCGTTTGGAGGGCGGCGTGATCTCGCCGCTTCGCGGTCTGGCGGTGGATGACCTGCCCCGGGCGGCCGAAATGCTGGATCAACTGCGGGGCGGGATGGACGTGGCGGTCGCGGAGCAGGTCGAGGAGCTTCAGGTTCGCATCATCCGCGCCATGTATGCGATTCTCGCCGACATGCTGAAGTGGGAAGGATACAATGAGGCGGTGGCGCTATTGCGGGATATTGTTCGGCTTCAGCAGGATGTGAACGCCGATACGCAGGCAAAGCTGGACAGGGAAATCGAGAAACTCTTCGGCGGCGGCGACGAAACGCCGGCCACGCAGCCTTCGCGGGAGGATGTGCCGTGAGTTCATGCCAGGGCGTGCAACGCAGATCGGGGCCATATCGAATTCTCCGCGCCGCCTTCTTGTCAATCTGGTCGTTCGGCATCGCGATCGTTGCGACGAATGCGTTCGCACAATCGTCGGCCACGACCCAGCCCGCCATTGCCGAGAACGAAATCACGCTCGCGGATCGCCAGGCGCTGATCAAGGATCGCGTCTCCCGTCTGGAAGACCGCATGTATCAGTTGAGCCAGGCGATCAAGAAGAGCGAGCCGGAGAAGTCGGCGCGACTGCTCGAGGGCCTCAGCCATCTGCGCGGCGAACAGGTGCGGGAGCGCATGGAGCAGATCATCGAGCGCATTCGCGAGCAGCAGCTGGCCGACGCGGGTGAGCTTCAAGGCAGCGTCATTGATGATTTGCAGGCGCTGTTGAAAGAACTGGTCGAGGATCCGGATCAGCTTGAGGAGCGCAAGTCGGAAATCGAGCGGCTGGAGGCCGTTCGCAAGGCGCTGGAGGAATTGGTCAAGGAGCAGGAGCGCGAGCGCGACGAGGCCGAGCAGATGCGGGCGGCGGAGCGCCGCGCCGAGGCTCTGGACGCGGCCGCCGCGAAGGTGAAGAACCTGCTCGAGCGTCAGCGCGCGGCGACCGAGCAGACCCGTCAGGCGGGAGACCTCTCGTCGAACGCGAAGGACCAGGCCGAGATTCGCGGTGAGACCGAGGCGGTCGCCCGGGATGTGACGTCGCTGGCCGATGCCGCGGACATGGCCGGTTCTAAGCCGTCGGGCGAGGGAGAAGAGTCGCCGCCGTCGCCGAACGAAGAGGATGACGGGTCTAACGGCGAAGAGTCGCCCCCGCGCGAAGGCGACACCGCCCGCAAGGCTGCCGAGTCGCTCAAGTCGGCCGGCGACAGCATGAAGAATGCCGAGGACGCGCTTCGGGACGGTGAACGTCAGGGCGCGCAGGAGAAGCAGGAAGAGGCCGTCAAAGAGTTGGAGAAGTCGCTGAAGTCGCTGGAGGACGAAGCGAAGTCGCTGCGGAACAAGCTGAAGCTGGAGGAACTGTCCGAGGAGCAGCGCGAGACGGCCGAGAAGACGCGAAAACTCGGCAAGGAAATGGGCGACGCGTCGAAGGACGGCAAGCAGGGTGACTCATCCGAAGGCGAGCCTTCGGGCGACGAGTCGTCGGAGGGCTCCGAGTCGTCCGAGGGGGAGTCGGGTGAGAAATCACCCGGCCAGAAGAGCGTTGAGAAAGCGGCGCCCCATCAGGATTCAGCCGCAGACGAACTGAAGGAAGGCAAAACCGACAAGGCGATCGAAGAGCAGGAAAAAGCACTGGAGGAGTTGAAGAAAGCCAAGGAGGAACTGGAGGATCGCCTCGATCAACTTCGCAAGGAGCAGCAGGAGGAGTTTCTCGCGGCGCTGGAGTCTCGGTTCAAGGGCATGCTGGCGCGGCAGCTCGAGTGCAACAAGGTCACGGATCGGCTGGCGGAAGTCGGCGCGGCCAACTGGAAGCGATCGGATCAGCTTGAACTCGCGGACCTCTCACAGAAGCAGCGCTGGGTGGGCGATCAGGCCGATGAGGCGCTGTTCCTGCTGACCGAGGATGGAACGACCGTGATTCTCCCGCAGCTCGTCACGCAGGTGCGCGACGACGCCCGGGACGTGGCGGACCGGCTGGCCGCGGCCGATGCGGGCGACGGCGTCCGGGCGACGCAGGCGGATCTCGAACTCGTGCTTCGCGACATCATCGACGCGATCGAACAGAAGCAGGAAGAAATGCAGAAGAACGACGAGGGCGGCGGTGGGGGAGGCGATGGCAGCCAGCCGCTACTCCCCGGTTCGGCCGAACTGAAGCTGCTCAGGTCGTGTCAGCTGCGCGTCAACGCCGCGACCGAGCGGCTGCGTACGGATCGCGAGAATCCGGCGGCCGTCGCCGATGAGATCCAGACGCGGCTGAAGAAACTCTCCCAGCGGCAGGCCGAGGTGTCGGACATGGCGCGGGAGATGCACGAGGCGCTGCAGCGGGCACAGTAGACTTGATCGGGAGTGTCTCGCGTTTGGCATATTGGAGCGAGCAATGACGACGCTGATCGCACTCAGTTTCATCGCATGGTGGCCCGCGCTGCCGCCGAAGGACCCGGTGCCGGTCGTGCCGGGTTATGACTGGATGGCGCCGAAGAAGCGCGCAGCCGGTGAGGCCGCGCCGCCGCCGGTGCCCGCGCAGAAAGTCGTGGCCGACTATCTGGCGCGTCTGGAGGCGGATGAGTCGATCGGCGCCGATATTCGCAACTTCATCGTCGCGCGTCGTGAGAAGATCGGCGACGATGAGCTGGGGGATTTCATCAACCTGGCCTGCTCGCTGACAACGCCCGAATTCAAACGCGGACTCGATCTTGTCGACGACGATCGATCCGACGAGGCGGCCGACGTCTTCGAGGAACTGTCGAAATCGAACAATCCTTTTCTCTCGGTGGCCGCCGCGAACATGGGAGCGACTGCGCTGATCGATCTCGACCTGGTCGATCGATGCCAGGCGATGCTCGACGACGTGCGCGAGCGGCACAAGCCGATTGAGAACTACACGACCGCCTCGGACCACTTCCGCTTCATGCTTGGCTACTGCCAGGTTCAGAATCTGGAATACGAGGAGGCCTACGCCACGTTCGAGGACTTTCTGAAGAATCATCCCAACGCCCCCGAGCGCCTTCGCACCACGGCCACGCAGATTCTCACCGAACTCTCGCGCCGCGCCCCGGGGCGCATCGGCGAGGTGCGCGATCTGCTTTCCTACGTGCGCCGAAAGATCAGGACCGGTTCGACGGATGATCTGGTCGTCGATCGTCAGGCCGAGGCCGTGGCGATACTGGAAGACCTCATCGAGGAGGCCGAGCAGCAGGAGAAGAACCAGGGTGAGGGCGATGGCCAGGGGCAGGGCGGCGGTCGCGGCCGATCGAAGGGCCAGAAACCGGGCGGCGGTGCGAGAGAATCGACCCTGCCGACCGGACCGGGTCACGTCGGCAAGCTCCGCGGCAAGGTGGCCAACCCGGGCGAGATGTGGGGCAAGATGCCGCCGCGCGAGCGCGAGCAGATTCTCCAGACGCTTCAGAAGCAGTTTCCGAGTCAGTACCGCGAACTGTTGGAGCAGTACTACAAACAGCTCTCAAAGGATGCGACGCCGCCGTGATCATTCGATTTGTGCCCCATTCACGATTCGTGGCTGCTGCCTTGCTCGTCGCCGGCGCTTCGTCGCCGGCGCTGGGCGAGAACGCGCCCGGGGCAAAGTCGGGCGGATCGTTGCGATGGTCGGTGACGACAGTCGATGCCGAGACGATTGAAGTCGGTCAACTCGTCTTGACTCAGGATCATCGCCTGACGGGCACGCTGGGCGGCGGCGAGTCGAAGTCGTGGAGCATCGACGATCTCGTGCGCCTAATGCCGGCCGGCCGGGAGCGCGACGCGGAAGAGCCGCTGCGCGGGCCGGATGTCTGCGTCTTTCATACAGCCGGCGGCGGTGCACTGCGCGGACGGCTCCTGGCCGATGGCGAGTCGTCCGGCGGGAGCATTCGGGCGGATGTATCGCTGGGCGGCGTACGCGAGCTTCAGTTGTCCGGGCTGGCGGGCGTGCGGGTGGCATCAGGTGAGCTGGCGGAGATCGAATCGGAGTTCCAGACGCGCATCGCCGAACGCAAAGCCGGCAGTGACACGATGATTCTGATGCGGGCCGGCAAGCCGGTGCCGGTGAACGGGTCGCTGGAGCGGCTTGACGCCCGCGGCTGGGATTTCCGCTACGGCGGTAAAACGCGATCAGGCACACTTGAGCACGTCTACGGATTCGTCTTCGGCGCGCCGGCGATGGAGCGCGATCAGCCGCAGGCGCGGGTCGTACTGCGAAACGGCGATCAGTTTCCGGCGGACCTGGTGTCGTCGCGCGATGAGCGCCTCGCGCTTGAATCGCCGGCGATGGGCGCGATTGAAGTGTCATGGGGCGATGTGGCCGCGATTGAAATTCGAAGCGATCGCATCGTTGCCTTGTCGTCACTGAAACCGACGGATGAAAGGCAGCGGTCGTTGGCCGATGCCCAGTGGCCCGCGCGAATGAATACCAACGTGCTCGGCGGGCCGATCCGCCTGGGGCCCAAATCCTACGCCGTCGGTATC
Source organism: uncultured Planctomycetaceae bacterium (assembly GCA_938008425.1). Taxonomy (GTDB): domain Bacteria; phylum Planctomycetota; class Phycisphaerae; order UBA1845; family UTPLA1; genus JADJRI01. Next base: position 8,721 of record CALLKH010000128.1, read on the forward strand.
GGCGTGCACGCCTATTCTGCGCTCACCTTCGATCTCGATGGTAACTTTGAACGATTCTCGGCGGTGATCGGAATCGATGAGTCGGCCGCACCCAATGGCAGCGCGATTTTCCGAGTGATGGTCGATGGAAAAGCAATCTACGAATCACCGATGCTTCGCGGCGGCGGGAAATCGGAAACCGTCTCCGTGTCGATCGCCGGCGCAAAGAGCCTGACGCTCGAGTGCGATCCGGCCGACGAACTCGATCTGTCCGATCACGCCAACTGGGCCAACGCGGTGATCATCCGTTCTGCAAAGAAGGGCAAGCGGTGAAGGGGCCAATCATCGGAAAGCGCGGCATTTCTTCGACGGGCCGATGGGTCGCGGGAATCGTCCTGCTCACACTCGGAGGTTCGGTGCCGGCCTACGGCGAGGATTCACCGGGCGTCGATGCGGCCGACCTCGCTCGCGTTCGCGCCTACGAACAGGCCCGGATTCAGGTGATCGAATCCGTGCGACCGGCGGTCACGTGCCTGTACAACCGCGGCAATCGCGCCGGCGGCGGCTCCGGCGTGATCATCGATTCCGAGGGCTACGGCCTCACGAACTTTCACGTCATCGCCGGCATGCTGGAGGATCGCGCCGGCGACGCGGGGCTCTCGGACGGCAGGATCTACGAGATGGACGTGCTCGGCATCGATCCCACCGGCGACATGGCGATGTTCCAGGTCCGCGGGCGCGATTCGTTTGCCTACGCGGAACTGGGCGATTCGGACTCACTTCGCGTCGGCGACTACACGCTGGCGATGGGCAATCCGTTCCTGCTGGCCGAGGACTATGCCTCGACGGTGACACTCGGCATCGTTTCGGGCCTTCGCCGATACCAGGCCGGCGCCGGTGAGCAGGGCCGGGCGCTGCGATACACCGACTGCATCCAGGTCGACACGTCGATCAACCCCGGCAATTCGGGCGGGCCGCTCTTTGACCTGGCCGGCCGCGTGGTGGGCATCAACGGCCGCGTGTCGATCGAGGAGCGCGGGCGCGTCAATGTCGGCGTGGGCTACGCAATCTCGATCAACCAGATCAAACGCTTCATCCCGATGTGGCGGGCGGGACTCACCACGAAGCACGCGACCGCCGGCTTTACGGTTTCGGATCGCCGGCGCGCGGTAGTCGTCGATCAGATTCTCGACGACTCCTCCGCGTACAGGGCGGGCATTCGGCTTGGTGATGAAATCGACTCCTTCGCGGGGCGCAAGATCGGCAGCGCCAACCAGTTCGGATCGTTCCTGGGCATTTTTCCCGCGGGCTGGCCGGTCGAGGTGGTCGTGAATCGCAAGGGAGAATTCCTGAAGGTTCGCTTCCGGCTCGAGGACCTGCCGCTCCCGAAGTCGGAAGGGCCGGAAGGAGGGCTGTTCGGCGCGAAGGATCCGCTCGCGCCCACCGAGGCGACGCGCGCCGTGAATCGGCGAGCCGTTCGGCGGACGCTCCTGCGCTTCCGCGACGCGCTCGGCGGAGAGGGCATCTGTGGAGGCATCAGCGGGCTTGAATTCCACGGAAAGCGCGTGCTCGCCGATCAGCCGGGCCGGGAGTCGAACGTGGACCACATCGAATCGCGCGAAGCACTGGTCGCACCGTCAAAGACGCTGACGCCTGTCGATCTTGAGCGAGCGGTCCGCTGGCACCTCATTGCCGCCCGATCAGACGACTTTTCCCGTGAAGCAAGGATCACAGGTGTTGACGAAGTCACCGGCCGCCTCGCGGTCGTCGTTGAGATCAAGTTTGAAGATGGGCTGAAGATCAAGACGGCATTCGACGACGATTCGGGCGACCTTTTGCGACTGGAATTCAAGGATGGATTCAGCGGCAAGCAGGTGCGGTACGAATATGGCGACCATCGCCGCGTGGGGCGATCACGAATGCCGCACGGCCGATCGCTGTATCTGGACGATGTGTTGCATGCCCTGGAAGTCTTTGAGCGCGTGCTGGTACGGGGGTGAGGCGAACTTGGCGGAGCTGCGGGAACATTTCAGTTTTGGACGTCGTCCGGTCACAGTCGTTGCCGTCCTGGTGCTCGCGGCATTTGGCGTCTTCGCCCATGGCGCGCCCAGCATCGCTCCCAACACCACTGAACGGGCCTATCAACGGGCGCACGGCGCGGTCGTCAAGCTCTATGGCGCGAGCCTCGGCCGCGAACACGGCTACGGCACGGGTTTTCTCATCTCGCCGGAAGGGCGAATCATTACCGTTCAGACCCTGCTCACGGCCGGGCGCAGCCTTCGCGTGGTGACATCCGACGGCCGGCAATACGAGGCCCGGGTCGTTCGCACCGACGACACTCGAAAACTCGCAGAGCTTCAGATCGAGGGCAAGGACCTTCCCTGTCTTCCGCCGGCCGAATCCTCACAGGTGCTCCCCGGCGATTCGGTGATCGCGATGGGCAACTGGTTCAAGGTGGCCGAGGGCGATGAGGCGGTTTCGGTGAATCGCGGTGTTCTTGGTCTTCGAACGACAATGGATGCCAGGCGTTTGACGCAGGATGTGGACTATCGCGGGCCGATCCTGGTCTACGACGCGATCACCGGCAACCCGGGCGCGCCCGGCGGGCCGCTGCTGGACATCGACGGCAACTGCATCGGCATCATCGGGCAGATCGTCGAGGCGGCCGCAACGAACACACGGCTCAATTATGCCCTTCCATCGGAGGAGATCCTGGCGTTTCTCGGCGGCGAGCCTGCGGCGGGCGCGACGACGCAGCCCGCGGACGGCGCCCCGGCCGGCGAGCCCTATCTCGGCATCCGGCTCTCGAAACTCGGTTTTCGGCACGTGTCGGCGTATGTCGAGCGTGTGGCATCGGATTCTCCCGCCGCCGAGGCCGGCATCCAGGCGGACGACTTGATCGTTTCGGTCGATGGCGAGCGAGTCACCGATGCGGATTCCTACAATGCGGCGGTCGAGCGCCTATTGCCCGGCCGTCGGATTCAGGTCATCGTCAAGCGCGGCCAGCAGCTCCTGCGCGCGGATCTCGTCGTCGGGGAGAAGAAATGAGCGGATTCGCCCTTGCGCTGTTTGCCATGCTGTCGTTGGTCGGCGACGAGCGCGCCCAGGGCGGCGTCGATCCGTATGCCTTTGAGCGGGCGCGGGCGGCGGTGGTGCGGGCGGCGGTCGCGAAAGTGTCGCCGTCCATCGTGACGATCGAGACGATCGGCGGCGCGCAGCCCATTCAGGAGAGCGGGCGCGGCGGACCGGTCGAGGCCGGCTTTCGACTGGCCGAGGGACCGACGACGGGATTGGTGCTCACCCGCGATGGCCTCATCGTCACAAGCAGCTTCAACTTCGCACGCGAGCCGTCGATCATCACGGTCACGCTGAACGACGGCACGCGGCACGTCGCCAAGCTGCTCGGGCGCGATCATATCCGCCGGCTGGCGGTGCTTTCGATCGCCGCCGACGAACTGCCCGAGCCCGAATGGGCGCCGCGTCCCGAAATTCGCGTGGGCCAGTACACGATTTCGTGCGGTCGTGCGCTGGGCGGTGATGCACCGATGATCTCACTGGGTATCGTCAGCGCGCTGGATCGTCGAAACGGCAACGCGGTGCAGACGGATGCCAAAGTCTCGCCGGTCAATTACGGCGGGCCGCTCATCGACATCGACGGCCGGGTGCTGGGCATTTTGGTTCCGATGGCCGGCTCGGGCGGGGCGCTGGCCGGCGCGGAGTGGTATGACAGCGGCATCGGCTTCGCGATCTACAAGGACAAGCTCGATCTGGTCTTCGACCGGCTGGCGGCCGGCGAAACGATCGAGCAGGGCAAGATCGGCGTGATTCTCGAAGAAGACGAGCCCAGCCTGATCCCGCTGCTGGACAAGTTTCTGCCGCAGTCGAAGGGCGTGAAGATCAAGGAAGTGGCTCGGCACTCACCGGCGTCGCGCGCCAAGCTTCGCGCGGGTGACAAGATCACGGCGATCGACGGCAAGCCGACGGGCGATCTGCCGGAGTTGCAGCGGCGTCTGAGCGATCGCGCCGCGGGCGAGGAGATCACGCTTTCCGTCAAGCGTCGCTGGCGATCCATGGATGTGAAGCTGACGCTCGTTCGGGCCGCAGAGATCGGCGTCAAACCGCCGGATGTCGAAGAGGAGGCGGGCGAGTCCGAAGATGAGACCACGCCGACCACCCAGCCGGACGAGGGAAACTGATCGCGCGGGCGGGGGAGATTTCAGAATTGTGATCGTTGAAACCGACGCATGCCGATGTGCATGGCGCTGAGGAACGCGCCGCAATTCGCCAGGACCAGCCCCGCGATCGCGATGAGCGACGCATTCGTCACCACGTCAAGCCGTCCCGATACCGCCATGTCGTAGCACACGTACGCGAAGAGCGCCACGCTCACCACGACCAGCAGGACCGATGCAATCAGATTGACCGTGCCGCCGAAGCCGGAGGAGATTCGGCTCGCGCTCGGTTCGTCGTAGTTCGGCATGATCGCGCCGAGTCCGATGGCGAGTCCGCAAAGCCCCGCACAGACCGCGAGGGTGCAGCCGACCTGAATGGCCGCGAGCGCCATGGGAAGCTCCAGCGATCGAATGGACAAGAGTGTAACCGGGATTGCAGTGCCGGCGGTCACGGTGAGGGCGAAGAAGAATTTCGCCCAGATCACGTTTGCCCGCGAGAGCGGCCACAACGCGACGAGCCAGATCTGGCGGCCTTCCAGTGAGATCATCGGGAAGACGAACCGGCTGGTGAAGGTGGAGAGAATCAGCGAGATCGCGCCGAAGTTGAGAAAGCAGATGAGCGATCGCCAGTTCAGGTCGAATCCGTCAGACCGGCTGCGCGGCAGATAGAAGAGGTACATCGACAAGAGGCCGAAGAGAATCAGAAGCTGCGACCACTGCAACGGGTCTCGTAGGAAGTGTCGCACATCCTTGAGGATCAGGCACCGCATCTTCTTCGGCAGGTAGAAGAACGAGATGCGCGTGATGATTGCGGAAAATATTGCGTTCTTCGGTCGGGCGCGATTCGGAACGGCATAGGCCCGGCCGAAGGCGGGCAGCAGCTTTGCCGCGACAAAGACATGGCCCCACCAACTGAGGAAGGCGGCGGTCGATAAGGTTGCCGCGAGGTAGAACACGGCCTCCATCGGGCGATCGGCGATGGACAATTCAATCGCGCGGGCGACCCAGCTTGATGGCAACAGTTTGGCCTTCAGGAATGACAATTCGCCGAGGATGTCGTCGACGAAGTGCCGCGAGGCGTCCGAGGATGAATAGGTCCAGAGTCGTCCCCACCAGATGACCGCCGCGAGCAGCCCGATGCAGCCGATCCAGATGGCGGCGCGTTTGGCGTTTCGGGGCATGAACAGCGCTACGGCAAGCGCTGCCATGAGTCCGATGGCGCCGGGGATGGGAACGAACCCGAGAAACGCCGTGAGAAAGATCGGATAGAAGTGCCACGGCAGGCCCTGCACCTGGCCAATGGCGATCATGAGCGGCAGACCGAGCAGGATCAGCGACCAGCTCGAAAAGAACAGCGACTCCAGATAGAGAATCGCGACGACATTGCGCGACGGCACCGGTGACGCCAGCAGGAACGCGGGTTCCTCGCGGCCGAAAAGGGCGCTGTACATCAGGATCGCCGTCGAGAAGGCGAGCAGGATCGTCATGGAAAAGAAGAACAGGTGAAACACGAACGGCATCGCGATGATCGCCTGCTCTTCAAATCGCCGGATATAGACGAAGATGTGGTCGAAAAGCAGGTAGAGCCCGGCCCAGATCGTTCCCACGAATGCGATGACCAGAAGAAGCTGAAGCGGGCTCTGATCGACCAGTTGACGCATCCGGTTGCGCAGGAGCGTCAGCTTCATTCGAACCAGGACGCCGATGGACGGCGGGACGAACCTGCGGGCGCCGTAGTTGAAACCGGGTTCGGATGTGGCGGGAAGCGATGTCACGCGACCGCCACCTCCTGCTGTTCGGGCGGATCCTGCGGGTTGGTCAGTTCAAGGAAGATGTCCTCGAGCCGGTGCTCGCGCGCCGCCTTCGCCTTCAGCTCGTCGAGCGATCCGCAGGCAATGATGCGACCGTGGTTGATGATGCCGATGCGATCGGCGATCGCTTCCGCAACATCCAGGGTATGCGTCGACATGAACACCGCGCGACCGCCGTCGGCCCACGCGCGGAAGAGGTCCTTCACGGATCGCGCGGTTCGCGGATCGAGGCCGACCATGGGTTCGTCAACAACGAGGACGTCAGGTTCATGCAGCAATGCCGCGGCAAGCACGACGCGCTGTTTCATGCCGTGCGAGAAACCCTCCGCCAGTTGATCGGCGAACGAGGTAATGGCCAGTCGATTCATGTAGTCGGCTACGCGTTCTTCCAACTCTTTTCGTTCGATGGAGTACATCTGGCCGACAAACGTCATGAATTCGCGGGCGGTCAGCTTGCCGTAAAGAAACGGCTGGTCGGGCACGTAGGCGATTCGAGCCTTGGCGGCGGATGACTCATCCGCCATCGGGTGGCCGCAGACGGTGATCGTGCCGCTGTCCGGCGTGAGCAGGCCGGTGATCATCTTGATGGTTGTGGTCTTCCCCGCGCCGTTTGCACCGAGAAAGGCGAATACCTCGCCGCGCTTCACGCGGAGCGAAATGCCGTCGACCGCCCGGAGACGGCCGTAGCACTTGGTGACGTTTTCAATTTCAATGGCCATGTTGCTCCCGCGGGTCGTCAGTTCACGTCAATGATCGCTGTCATGGCTCAAGCCCCGTATCGATCTGGATTCTCGGTACCTAGTCTTTCGCCTGAATCGCTTCTGAAGATTCGCGTTGCTGGGATCGCTGGTTGCTCAGTGTCTGCCGCTCGGCGTTGGCCCGGCGCTTCTCCAACTCATCAAACGGCTCGTCAGTCATGGTCCACTTCCCAAGCAGGGGGATCTTCACCTCCTGCCGGAGGATGCGGCCGGAATCATTGGCCCAGGCGACGATGTCATCCGATTCGATCTTGAAGCACTCAACGGTGCGATTCTCGTGCTCGATCGGCTCACGCGCGGTGACCTTCACGAGTTTCTTCGAGAATTCAGCCGCGCCGCCGCTGATCATGGAAAACGGATCGATGATGCGAAGCTGCCACGATTGGCCGACGTGAAGGCCCTCAAGATGCGTAAAGGGTCTGAGCGAGTCGCCCAGACATTTCGAGATTTCGGCGTCGAGCACAAGCGTCTGGGTGATTGGACCGGCCGTCGCCTTGCAAGCGAATTCCCTGTCGTATCGAACACCCTGGATGCGACCTTGAACCGCGCTCGAATCGAGTACAAAGACGAATTCGTTGAGCTCTCCCTTGGGTGAGTAGGTCAGATCGGTTGTGAGATAAAGGTGGCCTGAAAAGGGGAGCATCGACGAGACTTGTCGGACGTCGAGCTGTGTGAGGCTGTGAATCGTGGTGGATTCCTTGAGCCGAATCGTGGTGACCCAAGTGGTGCCGACGCGCTGATTGGATCCGTTGAAGATCGCCACCTGGTAATCGCCATCGGGAACCAGTTGCGCCGGCGGATCCTGGGCCTGGCAGTAGGGCAGAATATCACGCTGGAAAAGGGCGGCCATGCAGGCGAGCCAGACGAGCGTGATCGTGATGCCAAGGGTGCGACTCATGAAGCGTGTTTCCTCCCAGCCGGGCGGACGGCGGGGCTGGTGAATCCCGGCGGATGACAATGGCGGCCCCCGGGCGGGTGTGCAGTCGATTTTAGGGCCGTCAAAGCATGATGGTCAAAGGGCGGGCCTGGTTTGCGGTCGAGACCGGCGGGTCTCCAGTTCAATAACGGCCGGATTCCCTTGCATCTTTCTCGATTCGCCCTGACGATCGTCTTTTTCGGCGGTGAGCGGTCCGGATGGTAAGGGAAAAGGACGTGAGATTCCCCGCGAATCCGCCCGGCCACGGCACTTTCGAATCTGGCACATGGCACTGGGAGTTCAACAATCCGGAGCGGATCGCGTCAGCCTCGCCGGCGGCCTGGAGACGACAAGTGCGGCGCGGCGACCACGACGCCGATTGACTCTGCGCCGCGTCGTGTTGTCGATTCTTCTGGTCCTCGGATTCGTGGTCGGCGCGTTGACGTATTCCGTCCTGCGAACGCCCTCTTGGTTCGCGCCCCCGGTCATCGCCGATGAAGCCGCGCGGCAGCGCGTCCGGAACAATCTCGTCAACGCCGAACAAGCCTTCACGCAGAGCCTGCTTGCCGGCCGGCCGTTCGTTTACCACGTCTACCAGGACGATCTGAATCGCTGGCTCGCGATGCGAAAGGAAATCTACGCGCGGGTCGATGAGCTGGTGCCGAAGATAGTGGATGATCCGTTCATCGTCATCGAGCCGGACCGAATCATGCTCGCCGGCCGTGTGAAGAAGTCCGGCGCGGATGCGGTTCTGTCGCTCGAGTTGGAAATGATCTTCGACCATGACGCCATCCTGCTCACCGCGAAGACAATCCGATGCGGCGTCGTTCCCATACCGATCGCGGCTGCTGACCTCAAACTGGATTTCTCGGTGGAGGCGGACCCTGGCGACATTTGGCCCGGCAGTCCGCTGGTTTCGGGCAGCCTGATCAAGGGACTCCGGGTCGGCTCCCGGGCGACCTGGCGAAACGGCGGCGTTCCGTATCGCGTCACCGGGTTGAAAGCGCAATCGGGCCGACTGGATCTTCACATCGAGCCGGAAGCCCGTCAGTCCAGTCGCCGAAACCACCACTGGTCCGACGACGACTCGGATTGACTCAGGCGCGCGGCGCCTCTGAGCCGCCGGCCGTCAAAGGTCAGCAACCATTCCCCCGGGTTTTCACAACACTTGTCGCAAGTACCGGTGTCGTGCCGCGTGACGAATCCTCGATCGCCGGAGATCGGTCCTTCGTAGTCAAGGTAGAGCCGACGATGGTCGGCGATTCGAGTACACAGAATCCCCGCCGGGTCGACCGACTCGGGCGGCTGCGGGAGTTTCCACGTTGCCAGAGACGGGCCGTGCTCTATCAACAGGTCGTAATGATCGCCTGCCGGATGACGGTGAAAGAGCACGTTGAACGCGACAGTTTCGAGGGGCCGGTCATTTTCTGCCGATGCATTCTGCATGTGAATTGTCCCGCCCCGGCGTCGTCGAGGCATGGGCCGCCGACTTGTGAATGCGGTGCGTCGACAGTAGCATTCCAGCCGGTGAGTGGGATTCTATCTCGATGTGGGCAAGAATGAACGGCTGCTGCATGAACACCAGTCATCTCCGGGTTACAACGCTGACGTGTCTCGTCGCCAGTGTTTTTTACGTCGCGGGTTGCGGTGGCACTGCCTCCTTTGAAGAGATGATCCAGGAGGGCGAGCAGGAGCGCATGGCCGGCAACTATGCCGAGGCGCTCGGCATGTATCGCATGGCCTCGGACCGCGACCCCGAACGCCCGGAGCCGTCGTACCTGATCGGCAGCTGTTACATGTCGATGGCGGACAAGCAGTTCCGCGAAGATGATCTGGTCGGCGCACTTCGATACTGCGACCGTGCGATCGCTTCTTTCGACGCCGCGATCTCGGCTTTTCCCGGATACAGCAAGGCGGTGCAGGGCAAGGCCGATGCGCTGAAGCTTCGCGGAAAACATCAGGCGGCGTTTGAAATCGCCCGATGGGTTGCGGCTAATTCCGCATTCGAGGCCAAGAAGCTCATCATCGAGGCGCAGCAGTACAGTTCCAGCGGCGATCTCGACAACGCGCAGCTCTGCCTCAAGAAGGCGGTCGCTGTGGATGAGAACAATGCGGTCGCTCACGCAGAGATGGGCCGATTTTATCTGCGGCTGGACAATCGGGACGCCGCCATCAGCAGCCTTCGCCGTGCCTACCAGCTCAATCCCGGAATTCCCGGCGTGTTCGAGGCGCTGCTCGATCTCGGCGCCGTGACGCCTGATATGCGGCGCTAGCCGGAGCCAATAGCGACGGCGCGGCGGTCAGGGCCGGCGGCCGCTGCTAGAATCTTCCATGTCCACTTCACGCCCGCCATTGGAGACTGCCATGGCGCAGTTGGACGAGGCGACGGGGCGGCGGCTGATCTCATTTGCACGCGCGGCCATCGAACGCCACATTCTCGGTGATTCCACACGTAATGACGCGGATCCCTGGCCGACGCTTCCGAAATGCGGCGTCTTTGTGACACTGCGCCGGCACGGGGTCCTTCGCGGTTGCATTGGGACGTTTTCAGACTCGGATGACCTGCTGAAGACCGTCGCCGAGATCGCGGTCGGCGCCACACGCGATCCGCGATTCCAGTCCACGCCGATTTCGGCGAGCGAATTGCCTGAAATTCGAATTGAACTTTCGGTGCTTTCGGAACGTGAACGCATCGAGGATCCCCTCGATTTCGAACTCGGCAGGCACGGGGTTTACATCAAGAACGGTTATGCCGTGGGTTGCTTCCTGCCGGGTGTCGGGCAGGATCTCGGGTGGACCCGGGAACAGTTTCTCTCCGAGCTGTGCCGGCAGAAGGCGGGACTTTCTCCGGACGCGTGGCAGGATCCGAAGACGGAAGTCTACGTTTTCACCGTTCAGAAGATCCAGGAATAGCGCGGCCGCCGGCGAACTGAATCACCCGCCTTTTTCAATTTCGTATTTCTTGACGCGATAGCGCAGATTGTCACGGCTGATGCCGAGGGCGCGGGCCGCCTTGGACTGGTTCCAGTTGTTCTCACGCAGCGCCTTGAGGATGAGCGCCTTCTCGTATCCCCAGAGCGAGGATTCGGACTTCGCATCCTTGGGCGCGTCCTCTCCCGCGATTTCCCTCGGGAGATGAACGGCCGACATCGCCCCTCCGTCGGCGAGAAGCACCGCCCGCTCGATGATATTCTGCAATTCGCGAATGTTCCCAGGCCACTTGTAACCCGCCAGGAGTGCCATGGCTTCGTCGCTAACGCTGGGCCTCGGGCAGCCCAGTTCCGTGGCCGAGATGTTCACGAAGTGGTCGACAAGCTGCGGAATGTCCTCGCGGCGCTGTCGCAGCGGCGGAAGGTGAATGGGAAAGACATTCAGACGGTAATAGAGATCCTCGCGAAATTCGCCTTTTTCCATGGCGGCATGCAGGTCGCGATTGGTCGCGGCGATGATGCGCACGTCGGTGGCGATGGTTCGTGTGCCGCCGACGCGAACGAATTCCTTCTCCTGGAGCACGCGAAGCAGCTTCACCTGCGTGCTCTGGGAGATGTCGCCGATTTCGTCGAGAAACAGTGAGCCGCCGTCGGCCATCTCGAAGCGGCCCATCTTTTCGGCGACGGCGCCGGTGAACGCGCCCTTGACGTGACCGAAGAGTTCACTCTCCAGCAGCGTCTCGGGCAGGGCGGCGCAGTTGATCGCGATGAAGGCGCGCTCGCTGCGCGGGCTGGCGCTGTGAATCGCCCGTGCGGTGACTTCCTTGCCGGTGCCGGTTTCGCCGAGCAGGAGAACCGTCGCGTTGCTGCCCGCGACGCGGTTGACCATGTCGAGCACCTGCCGAAGCGCCGATGAGGCGCCGATGATGGGGGTGCGGACACGCAGCGTCTCGCGCAGGCCGCGATTCTCGCGAACGACCGTCTCGTGCTCCGCCGCGTTGTGCGCGCCGGCGGCCGCGAGATTCGCGAAGATCTGAAGGAGTGTCAGGTCGTCGTCATCGTAGGATCCGCCGCCGATCTTGTTCAGAACTTCGACGACGCCGATCACGTCGCCTTTCCAGATGAGGGGCGCCGCGATCAGGCCGCGGGTCTGAAAACTGCTTTTGGCGTCGATGCCCCGGAAGAAGTCGTTGCTCTGATGAACATCCGGCACGATGATCGGCTTGCCGGAGGTCTGGACCCGACCGGCGATGCCGAGATTCGCGTCGAACTCCTCGCCGATGAGCGAGGGGCCGCGATCCCCGACCGCCGCCATGAACACGAGCTTGTTGCGACGGCGATCCAGCATCAGGAGGCTTGACGCCTCCGACCGGAGCACGGCCGCCGAGGTGTGGGCAATTGCCTGAAGCACTTCGGAGAGATTCAGCGACGCGTTGATGGCCGCCGAGGCCTCCATGAGGGCTGTGGCAGTCCGGGGGGGCAGTCCACGATAGGTGTTGAGTTCGGCCACGTTGATCCTGACCAGGAAGTCGCTCGAACGTTAGTAGTTTGGTGGGTGCAATTCCCCACTGAACGGTTCGAGAACGGGTGCCGTGGGGCTTCGATCGCGGATTTTCGAAGGGAGTTCCGACGCTAACCCTTTTGCACAACAATAGTTTTGACCCACTGGGGTGTCAAGGGTAAATTGCCCCAGCACCGATATCCGAGCCTGAATCCGGGGGCGGATTCAGCGAACCATCGGGAATCGGGCCGCGTAGATTCGAGAGGTTGAGTGTGGAAAGGCGACATGCGTCCGAGGATCAGCTCACCGACGAGCGGTTGCTCGAAGCGTTCCTGGCGGGCGATGAACCCGCCTTTCGGACGCTCGTGACGCGCTACGCCGATGATCTTCTCCTTTTCGTCGCCCGGTTTGTTCGCAACAGTGCGGCCGCCGAGGACATCGTTCAGGAGACGTTCATCCAGGTTCACCAGTCGGCGGGGGGGTTTGATCCCTCGCGACGGTTCCGGCCGTGGCTGTTCACGATCGCGGCGAACAAGGCCCGCGATCATCTTCGCGGCCGGACGCGTAAGAAAGAAGTACCGCTCTCGCTGGGCGGCGGATCGTCGGACGGTGGTGAACAGATCAGCTATCTGGACTTCACCGCGGACGACGGCGCATCGCCGGACGCGGCCATGGAGGCGGATGAGCAGAAACAGATCGTGCAGGCGGTGATTTCCCGAATGCCCGATCATCTGAGGGAAGTGCTGGTGCTCGGCTACTATCAGCGATGCCCCTACAAGGAAATCGCTGAGATCGTCGGCATCCCGCTCGGGACGGTGAAGAGCCGTCTGCACTCGGCGGTGTCGCATTTCGCCGAGGCCTACAAGCGGGAAATCGACCGCCGCGGACGGAATCACGCAAGAACGTGAGACCCACGCGGAATGGTGGTGGGAAAAAGGGTGTCACTGGGGATCGAGTCCGGGAAGCGTATTGGGGACTATGACTGACTTGAATCAGAATTCTGAATTTCAATCCGATCTCTTGGGCTATCGTCTCGGCCTGATGGACGAGTCGGAACGATCGGCGTTTGTCGAGCGGGCCGGCGGAGAGGCAGCCCTGGCGTCGATGTGTCGCCGTCTTGACAGCATTCTTTCACCGCTCGCGTCGGACAAGGTCGACGCCGCGCCCGCCGACTTCGTGGATCGAATCATGTCGGCAGTGGAGGCCTCGAACGGGGTGCTTCCGTTCCCGAAGGGCGCGCTGGCAACGCCGCCGGGCCAGCCGATTGTGACCGGCGGGGGCTCACTGTTTTCCATGCGTGAGCTGTCGGGGATCGCCGCGGCGATCCTGATGTTCGTCGGTGTTTTTGTTCCGGGTTATTACTCGGCGCGCCAGGCGGCGCAGAAGGCGGCCTGCGCGAACAACCTTCGGGCGGTCGGCAACGGTGTGGTTGCCTATGCACATGCCAATGAGAATCGACTGCCGTTCGCCGGTTTTGTGCCGGCCGAGGCGAAGTGGGCGGCGACCAATCCGGATTTCGATGGTGATGCCGTTCGCAACTCGCGGCATCCGTATCAGCTTGTGAAGGGTCAATTCGTTCAGCCGGATGCGTTTGTCTGTCCGGGAAATGCGACAGACTTTGCGTTCCAGACCGACTCGCCCGGTCAGTTTGACGACTTCGCCCATCCCCAGAACATCAGTTACGCCACGAATCTCTTCACCCGACCGTTCAGCCTCGATAACGAATTCGTTGAGACGATGCCCATCGCCGCCGGCATGACGCCGCTTGTCGATCAGAACCGCCTGCTGCGTCCCAGCGGTGCGGCGATTCCGAATTCATGGAACCACGGCAAGGCGACCGGCCAGAACGTTCTTCGGGCGAACATCAGCGTTCAGTTCTTCAAGACGCCGAACTGCGGCCCGAACAATGATGACATTTATCGCGTGCGCGGCGTGACGACCTACGACGGTTCCGAGCGGCCGCGCGGCCCCGAGGATTGCTTCCTCGTGCCGTGATGGCGTGCGGTTCTCGTCGGCCAGGCGAGATGATTCAAAACGGTAGCGGTACCTCCTTTTCAAGCCCGGAGACCCATGGTCTTCGGGCTTGACCGTTTTTCGGTCCGCAAGGATAAACACCATCATGAGTCGAGAGACCTGGAAGCGAATGCACCTGGTCGAAGGCGACATCACGCGGCAGAACTGCGACGCCATCGTGAATGCCGCCAACTCGACCCTGCTGGGCGGCGAGGGCGTCGATGGCGCGATACATCGCGCGGCCGGTCCGGCGTTGCTCGCGGAG
>CALLKH010000129.1 GCA_938008425.1 uncultured Planctomycetaceae bacterium
GCGATGCGATGTAGGCAAGCTTGATCATACGTCCCCCTCGGCGCGGTCTCACCGCAGCGCCGTCGATAACCGCAGCGTCTCATCACTCCAGACTCTTGGCGTCTCAACGCCTGCCATGGCTGCGGCACGCTCCGTTAACACGCGCATGGCGACGCCCCAGACGCACAGGTACGGGACCGCACTCTGGGTCGGATAGAAACTCGAGCCCGCCACACCAGCCGACAACTCGCACAGGATTCCTATCAACGCGATCGCTCCCAGCGCCGTGATCAGGCGATCGTCGCGTTCTCGGAGGAGCACGTACGATGACCTGAAAAGCCCCCACATGCAGCTGAGGCAGATTGCAAGGCCGATGACGCCCGCGTCGAGCAGAACCTCGAAGTAGGAGTTGTGCGGATGCGTCGGCACGCCGCCGCCCGCGGCGATGATGCGGTCATAGAGCTCGGTGCGGAGAATCGCGAACCGGCCGTGGCCGACGATGGGAGATCGCGAAATTTGTTCGAGGGTCGGCGGCCAAAGGTAGGTGGTCCGGCCGGCGGAGATGGCGTCCCAGTCATTGTTGCCCGCGGCCTCGACGCCGACGCCTGTCATGACGCGGTCAACGACATCGGGCGCGAAGGCGACGACACCGAGCAGCATCACCGGAATGGCGATGAGGATCTTTCGCCATTTCAAGAGCCCCAGCACGACGCCGGTCACACAGCATGCGAGAAAACCGGCACGTGACTTGAGCGCGAGGAATGTCGGCACGACGACGGCCAGTGCGAAAAGCCAGGCCGACTGGAGCGTCTTTCGATCAAGCAGAAACAGGGCGAGGAGACCGGCCCAGAGGGTAAACGCGAGCACTTCGGCCATGTCGTTGGCGTAGAGGCCCACCAGTTTGTCCGTCGCTCGGCGGGCCGATGAATAGTCCATGGTGAAGACGCCCATTTTGAGCGTCTTGTACATCATCAGCGAGTAGCACATGCCGCTGCCGACCGCCGCAAAGATCGCCTGCTTGACGCGCCGGCGCGTGGTCGCGCCGTCGTAGAACAGCACACCGACCATCAAATACTTCAAAGGATTGATGATGCAATCAACGACCACGTCCATCACTGAACGGGGTTCGCCGCCTTCGCTCTGAAACGCATCCGCGTCACCGGCGGCGATCAGGCCGGTGATGATGAGCATGGCGACGTAGAGGCTCAGCAGGAGTAGCGCCCGCTGTGAAGTCGGCGCTCGCTGCGGATCGGCGCGGCGGGTCAGCGCCCACGACACCAGAATGACGAGAAACGTCGCGTTCCACGGGTTCATGCCCTTGATGCCGGCCATCTCGCGCGGCATGTTCGGATTCTGCATCATCACCGTCAGGAACAGCAGACCGCAGAGCGCAAGAAACCATCGCCGGACGGAGAGCGCCATCAGGCCCGCGACAAACAGATACAGGACGGTGAGCCGAAGCATGCTACGTCGCCTCGCCTCCCTTCCTTGCGCGGATCACAAACGTCCCGGCCAGGCATGGCGCCAGAATTCGATCGTGACACATCAGGCGCGACAAGAACCGCGAGAAGCGGATGATCGGCCTGATCCGGCCGAGACGTCCCCATGGGCCGATGCTGTGCATCAGTGTCGATTCGACTTTGAATCCGCGAGATTCAAGCAGGGCTGACGCCTCGCGAAGAGACCACTGTGTATGCGGATAGCGCGCGGCCGATCCCCGGCCGTCGGTGTTGGTCCGACCTCGGAGGCGGTGAATCATCTGATCAAGCCGCCGTTCGACCTTGAGAAGGTTTCGAAACAGGCCGGATCGATTCGGAAACGAGAGAATGACGTGGCCGTCGGGGCGCAGGACACGGACCATCGAGTCGATGACGTCCTCCGGCTTCGAGATGTACTCAATCACACCGAGCGAAGTCACGACGTCAACCGAACAGGACTTGATGGGCAGATTCGCGGCATCCGCCTGCAGGAACCGGTCACCCGGATGAGTCTGGTTTGCGATTTCAACCATCTCGCGAACAAAGTCCAGGCCAACCACCTGAATGAGATCGCGCGGAAGCCCGTCCAGCACGTCGCCCGTGCCGCAGCCGACATCGAGCACGCGAAGCGTGGCGGAGGCGTCGTTGATGACCGGCCAGAGCAGTCGATGCACGCTCTCACGCCGCAGCGCCAGATCGAGGTCGGCCATGCTGCGCGGCGCGCCGGCGTAACGACCGCTCCAATCCGTGCTCTGACGGCTGAAGTGGTCGCGAACGATCGCGGCGGGACTCGGATTGGAATTCGGCCGATTGCTCACGAGTGCGTCGAGACCTCCATTCTGGCGGGGGAGGTTCTTCGCGACGGCTGAACAGCGGCCGATGGCTTTTCGAAGACCCCCAGGATCATATGCCGCAGCGCGGCAACGGGGCGAGTGGCCCGCTCGACGAAGACGCCGAGTCGATAGGCCAGCGTTGAGAACATCAGGTAATGCGGATGATGCGGAATGTAGGACAACTCTCGAATGCCAAAGCCGCCTGATGCTGCAATCGCCGCGAGGTCGCGTACCGTATTCATGCGATAGTACGCGGGGAAGGTGTCCTCGAGGTGCGTCCCGCTCGCGACCCGGTTGGCAAGCTGTCGAATACGGTGCGGTAGAATTCGGGCAAGAGCGATCGGCGGGAAGTTCTGGTTGACCGTCATGACGACAAGTCTGCCGCCCGGCTTTAGCACGCGGCGGCATTCGTTGAAGACCGCGATCGGCTCCGCCAGATGTTCCGCGACGTTGGCCATGGCGATGACATCGACCGACTCGTCCGCCAGTGCGATTCGATGGGCGTCGCCCAGCACCAGCCGGGTGCGCGAGGCGCCGTTCAACTGCTCGGCAATTTCCATGTCGATGCCGATGCTGAAGCCGAAGCCGGCGGCCATCCGTTGAAGTCGTCTTGCATCCCGGCCGCAACCAATTTCCAGCAGAACCGCGTCCGGCCCCGCGCATGCCGCGACGGCCGCTTCATAGCGCAGGCCGGGCCACTCGTCGCGCGGGTAATAGCGCTCGCGAAGGGCGGTGCAGCGTTCGATCGAGGACTGCGACATGATTAATGCGGTCCTCCATTGCGGCCGGCGATGGTCGCCGCGTCCTGCGAATCGACAGACTCAACTTCGTCGCCGTTGCGCGTGGCGGGAGGGTGAGGGCGAGCTAGAACGACTTCGCGTCTCGCACGCGAGACCGGCAGTTCCGTCACGAGCGATTCAACAATGGCGAAGGTTGTGAGTGTTGTCGCCACGGCCTCATCGAACGGCAGGGCGGCATCGCTTCCCTTGCGAATCGCGTCGATGAACGCCGCCGCCTCCTCGGCGTGGCCCTTGCCGCGGCCACGAAGTTTTTTCGTTTTTCCGTTCGCCGTCATCTGTGCCGAATGCCAGTTGTCGATGATCCCGGTCCGGCCCTGGCCGAAGACCTCGATGCGCTCCTTGGCGACAGAGGGGTCGCCGTTCGCGACGTAGATCAGCGTGGCGACGCTGCCGTCTGCCATGCGAAGCAGCGCGGAGCAGTTATCGTTTTGGCCGCCGGGAATTCCGCCGCCGATCATCTCCGCATGAGCGCGAATCGGCGCGGCACCGCAGAGATACTGGATCAGATCAACGAAGTGGCATCCCTCGCTGACGAGCCGCCAGCCGCCGATGTCGGGATCCTGGTACCAAGAATCGGACTTGATCGCACCCGCGTTTACGCGACAAACCACTTCGATGGGCGAGTTGCGGTTCGCGAAGAACGCCCGCACAGCCGAGCTGAGGGGGCTGAACCGGCGATTGAATCCGGGCATGACGATCCTGGCCGCACTTCGCTGGGCTTCGATGATCTCCTCCAGTTGTTCGCGGTTCAGCGCCAGCGGCTTCTCGACGAACACGTGCTTGCCCGCGCGCAGGGCGTCGCAGACGATCCGCGCGTGCGTATCATGGCGCGTCGCGATGATGACGGCGTCGATCTTCGGATCATCCAGCAGCCGCCGATGATCGCTCGAACAGCTTTCGAATCCATGGCGTTTTGCAGCGCTGGCCGCCGAAAGTCCGCCGGCCGAACAGATCGCGGCGAGCCGCACGCCGGGAACTTTCTTGAACGCCGGAATGAGCGTCGCCGTGGCGAAATTGCCGGCGCCGATCATGCCGATTGCGACTTCACCGGTCGTATGCCGCACTTGAAGCGAAGGCCTGGGCAGCACGACGTCGCAGTCCGGCCGGGCGTCAGTCGGATACTCGAAGAGCATTCCGACCGCATGCTTGCCGGGCGATTCGTGAAGTTCCTGATACGCCCGCGGTGCGTCGGCGAACTTGAAAACGCTGGGCGAGAGCCGTGACGGGCCGACCGATCCCGCGGCCAGCAGGCGTATGAACTCCTCGATGTTGCGATTTTCCGTCCAGCGAACGTAGCCGATCGGATAATCAAGGCCTTGCTGTTCATAGGCCGGGTCGTACCGCCCGGGGCCGTACGAACGCGACATGACGACGGAGAGTTCCTTGCCGTAGTAGGTCTGCCAGTCGGCCCGGACCGGCACCATGCCGACAATGACCACGCGACCGCGATCGCGAAGCAGCTCTCCCGCCAGATCGAGTGGATCGCTGCTGCTCGTGCTCGCGGCCACATAAGCGCAGTCTACACCGACGCCGCGTGTGGCCTGTTCGATGGCGGCCTTGAGCCCGGGATCGTTCCGAAGCAGCGCCAGTTCTGCACCGCACTGTCGTGCGAGTTCCAGCTTGGCCGGATCAACGTCAATGCCGATGACCCGGCACCCGGCGGCCTTCAGAATCTGCACCGCCAGGAGCCCGACGAGTCCCAGCCCGATGACGCCCACCGAATCCCCAAGCGTCACACCCGCCTGTCGAACGCCGTTGAGCGAAATCGCGCCCACGGTCGAGAATGCGGCATCCTGCATGTTCACGCCGTCGGGTATCTTCACGCAAAGATTTCGCGGCACCGCCACAAACTCCGCGTGCATCGCGACGCCTTCGCCGGCGCAGGCCACGCGGTCACCGACGCGAAGATCATCCACGCCCGCGCCGACCGCCTCGACCATTCCCGAGAGGCTGTACCCCAGCGGCGTCAGGGCATCGAGCCGCTCGCGCACCTTGTTGATTGTCTCGGCGAGACCCACCTGTCGCACGCTTTGCAGGACCTGTCGCACCTTGTCCGGCCGCGCCCGGGCCTTGGCGATCAGTCCCATCCGCGCCTGGTCGACCTTCATCCGCTCTGTGCCGCTCGAAACCAGCGAATAGACGGTGCGCACGAGGACAGAGCCCGCCCGACATTGCGGCGCGGGCACGGTCTCGAGGTAGAGCGCCCCGGTTCGATAGTTTTGAACGATCTGCTTCACGTGCCGGCGGTCTCCGGTTCCAGGTACTGCGCCAAGTTCAACTGCTGATCCACAAACGTGCTCTTGCCTCTCGGCGTCAGGGCGATTTCATCACAGAGCTCAATGTCGAATTCGAGCCGGCCGCCGATCTTCCGGTCCAGGTTGCGGGCGATGCGCTGTCGATCGCTCTCGGCGAATCCATCGGCCGCGACGATGCGTAGCGTCGCGCGCCCGGACTGCGTC
>CALLKH010000130.1 GCA_938008425.1 uncultured Planctomycetaceae bacterium
ACCCGTAGTTCACTCAGTCATTTCTACAGTACCGGGGCGTTTTATGGGGCGGAGAGCGGGATGGAAATGGCCATGCGCGAGCTGAATGCCACTCCCGCGAATGATATCGATAGTGATGGGACTATCGGGACGATATCAGACAACGGAAACGCCGCGGATGATCCGGCGATTCTGACGGGCATCTTCTACGTGCAGAAGGTGAGCGTCACACCGCCCCTGTATCGAGCCAACGGCCGGCCGGTTCAAACGGGCTCGCCTTGGACGAGCTTTCGCAGGGTGATTGAGGTGAGGATCGAGTAGCGGACAGGAAACGTGCTTCGCAGTTTCCCGGCCATCGAGGCTGGAATCTGCGGGGAACTGAAAGAGAACGTCGGGACAAGGATGTCAGACACACGCGAAATCCTGATACTGGAATCCGGCGCCGATCAGATTCGGTTGAGCCTGGTCCAGCACTGCGTCGACGCCGTCAAGGTGCTCGACGTCTGTTCATTCATCTCCCAGGAACGACGGGATGATCGAAACGCCCTTCAGGACCAGAATCTCGTCGACCAACTGTCCGTCGCGATTTCTCAACGAGACTGGGTCGGCAAGGACGTGGTGTGCCTGATCAGCGGCGGAACGGTCGCCTGTCAGAATTTTGACATGCCGGCGCTTCCTGATCCGGCGCTTCGACAGGCCGTTCTTCTCAAGCTCGGACAACAGCTTCATTTCCCGGTCGCCCAGGCCATCGTCGACATTCGACCGATGAGCTCCGCGACGGCCGCCGCTCAGAATCAGGTTCGCGTGGCGGTGACGGCCGTTCAGGCGGACGTCTCCCAGGCGGCGATCGATGCGGCGACGCGACTGGGATTGAAACTCGTCGCCATTTCGGCATCCGGTTCGGCTTTGACGCTGCTCGCCGCAAGCGCGATCAAACGGGAGAAGGGACTCCATGGCGTTCTTCATTTCGGCGAGCGGGTCAGCGTGCTCGTCGTGCTCAACGGCGCAACGCCGTCGGTCACTTCGGAACTCGCGTTCGGACTCGACGATTTCACCAAGGCGTTGATGCGGCCGATTATTTCCGGCGACGAAGTGATTCAACTCGACGCCGAAAAGGCCAATCGCCTTCGCGATACCGTCGGCATCCCCGACGCGAATGAAATGATCGAAATGATCGGGGTCGAAGGAAGCCGGCTCTATCCGCTGATCGAACCGACCTTGCAGAAATTCGCCCAGCAACTGACCCAGTGGATGACATTCGCGGGAACAACCGAGAATGGCGCGCGGGTCGCCGGAATGACAGTGGTCGGACCGGGCGCGGGAATGAGAGGCTTTTCCGCTGCGCTCTCCAAGCGGCTCAACATCGAGGCGGTCACTTCAGACTGGCTCAACGGGCGCGTGACGCTCACCGGATCTGCCGCGGAGGCGCCGGTCGACTCCTTCGCGGTCGCGGCGGCGGCGGCGATTCATCGCGCCGCCTTGCCCGATCTGATTCCGCCGGAGATACGCAAGTCGTGGAAGATGCAGCGAATCCGGCGATCGACCGCGATGATCAGTCCGATCGTCGCGGCCGTCATCATCGGGTTTACATTTCTGTTCAACCAGATTCAGGGCTTCACCCGGACGAGCCACGCCAGTCAGGAAGCGCTCTCTGAACTTCAGACCCTCGCGGATATCAACGCCCGATGGCTGGCTGAGCAGGGGGCCGTGAAGCGAATGGAAACGAGCTTCAGCGAATTCGCCGCGGCGACGCCCGCCTGGGTGGGGCTTTTCAAGGAGCTTTCTCAGGTGCTGCCGAGCGAAATGCGGGCGACGAAGTTCTCTTCGCGCCTCCATCAGGACGGCATGTCGCTTCGCATCGACGCGAACATCTACACACCGCCCACCGGCCGTGATTTTGACGAGGTCATCGAGCACACGCTTCGCTCCCTGGAGCGCAGCCCGTTCTTTACGCGCGTTCAGCTACTGAATTCCATGCGGCATCCCAGCGACAGCAGCAACCTTGAAACGGGAGTGATGTCGGTGGAGCTGCAGCTTGCCTATGAGAAGCCGAAGACGGGGAACTAGGACATGGCGGGATTGAAAACAAGCATCAAGAGCTGGCTTCCCGCGATCGGGGCGATGTTGACGGTCGTGGCCGCGGTCGTTTATGCGATTTCGCGGACGACGACGGTGTCGGATGAGATCCGGAACATGGATGATCTCGCCGCGTCACTGTCGAGCAAGGCGATGGATGTGGAAGCCGGCGTACGCTCGAACGAGGAAGTGGAACGGCTTCAATCCCAGCGGGTTGAGTTTGAGTCGAGAATGTCGGACTCAGAGAAGCCGGGACTGGTCGTCTCACAGTTGAGCCAGGCCGCGCGGGCCTCCGGGCTGCAGGTGCTCGAGATTCAGCCGATGACTCCTTCGCTCGCCGGAAAGATCTCGAGTGCCGATCCGAACGCGCTGGTTCTGCCGAATTACCGCGTTTCACTCAAGGGCGATTACAAGCAGATCGCCGCCTACATGACCGGCTGCGCCACACAGCGCATTCCGGTTCGCGTGGTCGGCATCGAAATGGGACGGATGGAAGAATCGGATTCATCGCCCGGCGAGGATCTCCGGGCCGATATCACCGTCGAGGCCTACCAGCCTCGGCGAAAGATGGACGAATCGACACAGGGCGCATGATGGACAGCCGGCGGAAAAAAGTCTTATCCATTCTGATCCTTGGGAGCCTTTTGCTCTCCTGGCGACTGTACGCGCTGTATGTGAAGTACGGCGCGGCGCCCGCGACGGCTGTTGCGTCGTCTGATTCGGTGCAATCGCCGCCGATGACTTCGCCCCAGGAGGCGACAACCGGCGATTCGGCGACACACGCACTTCGAGACCTCCTGGCGCGCCAGAAGGAAGTCGAAGCGAACGAATGGGGGCGAAATCCCTTTGCGGACATCCCCTGGGTCGCTCGCATGACGTCGCCGGATCAGGTCGCCGCGATCATTCCCGAGAGGACGCCGGAAGCGCCCCGAGTCAAATTCAACGGGGTTTCGCGCAGCGGCGATCAGTGGCTGGCCGCGATCGATGGAAGCATTTACAGGGTTGGCGACGTCATTCAGGACAACTTCAAGCTCATTCGGATCACGCGACATTCACTGACGCTCGAATCCCAGGGCTGGACCTTTACGTACCGCGTGGGGGAAGAATCCGCCGCGACGGGGCGACTCGAGGAGGAATCACGATGACACGGACATGGATGGCCGGACTCATTGCCGCCGGAGTGTTACTCGTCGGCGGGCCGCTTGCGGCTGAGCCGAGATCGGGCGCGGTCAATGACAGCGTCCTTGTCGCGTCCAATGAAGCGCCTTCGGAGGGTGGTTCGAACAGGCCGCTTCGGGTATCCGTTCCAGGCGGAGAAGGTCGGATCACGCTGAACGTACCGAAGGGTGACATTCGCGAGGCGTTGCGACTCGTCGCCGAGCAGGGCGGACTGAACATTTCGATCGGCCCGGGCGTTGAGGGCGAAGTATCGGTCTTTCTGAGCGACGCGACGCTCGACGGCGCATTGCAGTCGATCGCGGTCGACAATGGATTTGCCTACAAGGTCGAGAACGGCATCATCTCGGTCGGCAAGCCGCCCACGGCCGCCGACGGTGCGACGGCGCCGCCGCTCGTCACGCGGATCTTCACGCTTCGGTGCCAGGACGCCGAGCGCGTGCGCGACGCATTGGAATTTTCGCTCACACGGTTCGGCAAGATGAAGGTGCTGAACGAGAACAGCTCCAATAACTATGGAACCCAGAGTCTGGGCCAGCTGGCCGGCGACCTCCAGGGAAATCAGAACAACTCGAGCGGCGCGGTGAATCAGCAGCAGAATAACGGTGCGAATTCGGGCTTCGGCGGCCTGACCGCGGACGCAACAACCCAGGTGCCGAGAAATGCACGGCGGATCATCGTCACGGACGTGGCCGAAAACGTCGAACGCATCGCCGACTTGATCGCCGATCTCGACGATCTGCCGCCGCAGGTGTTGATCGAGGCGCGCATCGTTGAAATGAGCACCGATCTTCAGCGGGCCCTCGGCATCGACTGGAACATCAACGCCCTCGCCAACGGCCCCGTGCTCAACCACGAGCTTCCGCTTCAGTGGGAGGCCGGGTTTGCGTCGGGTTCGCAGGTTCGTCGAACGCCCACGGGCGTCGCCCGGTCGTCGACCGGGCTTGCGCTGGGAACCATCGATCTCTCGGCGTTTACCGCGCTGCTTCAGATTCATGAACAGGACAACGCGATTCGACTGCTCGCCAACCCGCGACTGCTGGTCTTTAACAACCACAGCGCGAGCATTCTCGTCGGCGAGCGATATCCGATCCTGACGGCCAACATCACCGACTTCGGCACCGTGACCGAGGCCTTCGACACCTACATCCCGGTCGGCGTTCAGCTTGAAGTCACGCCGACGATCATGGTTGATGGTCGAATCACCATGATGGTCCACCCGGTGACCAGCGCACTCGGCGACGACGTGGTCGGAACGACCGGGCTTCGCGTGGCTCGAATTCGAACACGCGAGTTGAGCACGCGCATCGTCATGAACGACGGCCAGACGATCGCTCTCGGCGGATTGATCAGCGATCGCAACACGCGGCAGGTGGCGAAAGTGCCGGGTCTCGGTGATCTGTGGGGCCTCAGCACGATTTTCCGGCAGGAGCGCCCGCGATCCGAGCGGGTCGATTTGCTGGTCTTTCTGACGGCCAACGTCGAAGGCAACACGCAGATTTCCGTTCGAGACCAGAAGGTGTTCGACATGTACGAGCCGCACTTCAAGCAGATCCAGCGATCACAGGATGTGCAGCTGCACTTCGAGATTCCGTCAGAATACGAAACGCCGAAGCCGATGTACGGCGATCCGCCCGCGACGGAGTCGATGGACGACGAGACCACGCTCTCGACGACATCTTCCCGCACGAAGCGTCTGGACCCGAACCCGCCGGCAGCGCCGGCCGCCGCTCGGCAGCCGAGTCGACGTGTTGAGTCTCAGGCGCCGGCGACTGCTCCGACCAGGGAGCCGCGCAAGGTCATCTCCACCCGAGAAGCAATGAATGACGACGTCCCGTTGTCAATCGCCGAGAATCGGTTCGAACTTGCCCGGGGAGCCGGCGGGCCGGCCGGCCGAAACCGTGCGAATGCGAAGGCGTCCGATTCCAAGTCCACGGCCCGGGAACATGTTGTGCGAGCGCGAAAGGCCGCCGGGGCGGAGACGCGTACGGAGAATGCCCGGCCCGCGGAAAATACCTTCAGCCGATCAACGGTTCCAAGCCGACGTACTAGAAGCAACTCCGGCGGGAGAGCGGTCAAGGCGAACACGTTCCGCGTCGATTCGCACGGCCGGCCCGTTGCGATGAGCCAGTCCGGCGGGGCGGGCGACTGACGCGAAACGACAGCAACGATCGCCGAGAGCGGGTACGACGCGTCGAACCCACTCCCGGCCTGGCCAGGCGACTGACTGCGAAGCAATGAAGCCATGATGAACCACTGCACCTTGAAAACTGAGCGCGGCAATTGCGGCGTGATTGTCTGTCGATCGACGTCGGGAT
>CALLKH010000131.1 GCA_938008425.1 uncultured Planctomycetaceae bacterium
GACGAACCGCCGTATCCGTCGAGACCCATCTGCGAGCTGGAGCACAGCACGAGACCGGCCGGATCGATCATGAGGCCGTAGAACTCCTCCTCGTCCTCATAATCACCCTCGCTGAAGCTGGTCTTGTTCACGTACTTCACCGTGACGACGGCGGCGGCGTACTTGTGGAGGAATCGCTCGTACTCATTCTCGGCCGCCGGCCCGCCGCCCGCCGCCCGACCGAAGGCCGATAGAGACATGACGACGGCACTAACCGCGAGCAGTGCATAGAGTGATCTTTTCCGCATTACGCACATCCTTCCATGAATAGAACGTAGTACTCTCGGAATTTTCGGTGAACTCGAAACCTTCTCCGGCCCCGCCGCGATTTTCCGCTACGGTTCGCGGAACAGAATCAGACTGCTGGTAAAGCCATGAATGAAAGTGCTGTTGCCGATCGGACCGATTTCGCCCGCAGCGAAGAACCCGGCAACCTGGCAGTCCGGCGAGACCTCATTCACGATGCCGATGTCGTGATTCGGCGCCCCGAACATGTGCGAACCACGGCCGTTGCAGGTGAACAGAAGCCCGCCCGACGGCGGCGACGGCATCTCGCCGATTCGTCGGCTCACGAGACCCTTCATCTCAACATCGGCGCTCTTCGAATCGCGAAGATGAAACTGAATCGTCTGCCCGGGGCGGATCATCGCGGCGATCAGAATGCCGGAATTCTCCACGACACCCATCAGATTGCGAATCAGATACTCCTGACCGCCCGAAGACGAATCGCCTTCAGAGACCGCGCTGCCGATGTGAATCCCCCCCGATTGCATCAGCGCCTGATCGCTCGGATCGGCCTCGCGGAAGATCGTCTGCAGGACCTCCATCGCCGGGCGGCCACGAAGCTCCTGAATGACATTCTGCTCGGATTTGGTGACCACGAACGGCTCGCCGATCGGGCGACACCCCTGTGACACCACCGAACTGATCTTGACGTGCCCCGCCAGCGAAACGCCGACCATGCCCTGTCGCAGCACTTGATCGTTCAAGAACAGACGATTCTCGCCCGCCTTCTGGCCGGCGCTGGCCAGCCCGCCCACGGTGGTACTGCCCGGGAAGATTCGATCCATCTCACGCAGCGAGTACTCCAAACCGCGGCCGAATGAAAACGGCTCCGGCAGCACCACGAAACTGGGCTTCTGATCGGGCTGCACGCAGACGCGATCCGTCCATTCGGCGTCTTCCTCAAACTGCTGGACATCCTCGACGTCGAACAGAAAGGGCATGACCCGAACGTCCGGAAGTTCGGCCGTCCAGAGCGCTACGGCCGGCGCGTGTTCGACTTCGCGCGACGGTCCGATGATGCCGTCACCCGTGCAGCCGATGAGATTGCGGGCGTTCGTTCGCTCCAGCACGCCCGCGAGAATCTGGTCGCACTCATCCTCGAAATGCGGCGAAACGAAGAGCATCGCCAGGTCCGGCTTGAGGCCGCTGACGGCCTCGCTCACTTCCTGGACGGCCGACTGGGCCTCGCTGTTTGTGCTGATTGCGGATTTGAATTTCATACCGACGTCCCCCCGGGAACAAGACGCGCGAATGCACACCGCCCTGTCAAAACCGACTCCATCACGCCCTTCGCTCCCTTGAATTCACAGCCATTGTCTCAGTCGAAACGCATCATAGACCGCTTTCCGACTTCTTTCCGTTGTACCCGCTAGGCGGGGAATTCGGCAACCGTGCCTGACGCTGTGATTTCGGCCGAATGAAATCGTGTGCCGCTATTGCTTGTTCACCGCCGGACGAAGTTGACCGACACCGAATCGGAGTCGACTCCGAGAATGCGACTCATACAAGCTCCATGTATGACCCCAGCGGATGGATGCCTGAAAGCTGCAGTGTGCATCAGCACCTATTGGCTCAGCCGCAGTGCGCGGCTCGATGCGGCCGAGCGCTCGCCCCCAAAAAAAAAAGGCCGGGACTCCTGAATCAGCCCCTGTGACCGGTCACCCGGAGGCACCGTCCCCTGAGTTCGACCTTGAGGGGTAATGAACGGTTGCACACCTCAACACCCACGACCGAGGGTTCATGCCAGAATGACAGTGCCCCCCTTCCGGGGATGTCGATTTCTGCCAATCTCGACGGAGCTTCCAGATTGAAAATCGAATGATGGCCACTCTCGGTCAAATCGTAACTCATTTAATGAAAATGGATTATGACAATTGGACCGACCCGGGCCATCGAGAAAACGCTTTGGCATGAACATTGCCCAAGCAATCAGTGTCCGGTGTCTGCGCCGGGGGTCTCGATCGGGACGCCTGAGCTTGGATAGGTACCTGATTCCGTTGGATCACCATGAACGTCGCTCACCCCCAATTGGATGTCCTCGTCGCTCGTGCGGGCACCGCGCCCTGGGCCGACCGGCTCGCGCGAAGTCTGGCAACCCATCCGGTGGATTTCCACTGGTCGGACGATGTCGAGGCGGCGGTGGGCTACGCGGTGGAGCGAACGCCCCACCTGGCGATCCTGGATGACGGGCTCCCCATCGCGGGCGGGCTCGACGCGCTGCGGCGGATGCGCCAATCGGGGCTGACGATGCCCTGCCTGCTGGTGGCACATTCGCCCGATCGGCGGATGATGATTGATGCAATCCAGCTGAACGTGTTCAGCGTGGTCACGGTGGATGAGGTGCGGGATCTGTTGACCCCCGTCGTCATGCGGGTGGTGCGGCAGGTTTACCATCTCGATTGGGCCAACCCGACGAACCAGAATTAGACGGATTTAAGGCTTCGGCGATATCACGCGTCGCGTCCGACAGGCGGACGGGCGCGGTGGACAAGTAAAAGAGTTTTGACAAACTGACACCAATCAGGAATCTACGAAGGAGCAAGACGCAATGGCTGCAACGAAAGTGAGCATTCGCCCCCTGGGTGACAAGGTTCTCGTGAAGCGACTTGAGGCGGATGCCGTCACGGCCGGCGGCATCGTGCTGCCCGACACCGCGAAGGAAAAGCCGAAGCGCGGCCGCGTTCAGGCCGTCGGCGAGGGCAAGCTGCTCAACACCGGCGAACGGGCCAAGCTCCAGGTGACCAAGGGCGACGAAGTGCTCTTCACCAGCTACGCCGGCACCGAGGTGAAGATCAACGGCGAAGAGTTCCTGATCATGGGCGAAGAGGACATTCTCGCCGTCTTGTCCTGATCGGAATGAATCGAGCGCCTGATGAGAGGCGCCGCGACATCTCACGGCGACGAACAGCTCGTTCCCGAGAAAACACCGCCGGCAGCGTCCGGCCAGACACGATAGAGGCAAGAGAATGCGACCGTCACTGTTCGCCGCCGCAATCGAGGAAGCCATCAAGTTCGGCCCGCAAGCCAGGCTGGTGCTGACGTTTCCCGGAAACGAGGACGCCATGCACCTCCACCCGCTCGCCTACTCCCGCGTGGAAGACAGCGGGTTTCGGATCGAAATCCGCGTGTCGGACTACGTGGACAGCGAAATGGTGGACGACGTGATTTTCCTCGATTCGAGCGCAGTCGAAACGGTCGAGCTTCAGGTCAAGCCGAAAGGCAAGGTCTGGACGGACGAGCCGTTTGGATCGACCGAAGAAGACGACATGGACCGGTAGATCCGAATCCGGGGGAGCCCCGGCGGTTCAAACTCGGTCTTGATTGAACAAGTATGAACGCTCGCGGCCGAAACAGGCTGCGACCAGAGAGATTTTCGGAGCAACAACTATGGCAGCGAAGAGAATTGCATTCGACATGGAGGCCCGCGAGGCCATCCGAACCGGCGTCAACATGCTGGCACGCGCCGTCAAGGTGACGATGGGCCCCTGCGGCCGAAACGTGGTCCTTGAGAAGGCGTTCGGTTCGCCGACCGTCACCAAGGACGGCGTCACCGTCGCCAAGGAAATGGAGTTCGAGGACACCTACGAAAACATGGGCGCCCAGATGGTCAAGGAAGTCGCCACCAAGACGTCCAACGACGCGGGCGACGGCACCACCACCGCGACCGTCTACGTCGAGGCCATCTTCAATGAAGGCCTCAAGAACGTCGCGGCCGGCGCGAACCCGATGGACCTGAAGCGCGGCATCGACATCGCGGTCGAGGCGATCGTCGCCGAGTACAAGCGAATGGCCAAGCCGGTCAAGGATTCCAAGCAGATTGCCCAGGTCGGCACCTGCGCCGCCAACCACGATCGCGAAATCGGCGAGAAGATCGCCGAGGCGATGGAGAAGGTCGGCAAGGACGGCGTCATCACCGTCGAGGAAGGCCAGTCGATCGACACGATCGTCGACCTCGTCGAGGGCATGCAGTTCGACAAGGGCTACCTCTCGCCGCACTTCATCAACGACCCCGTTGAGATGGAGTGCCGCCTCGAGAAGCCCTACATCCTGATCCACGAGAAGAAGATTTCGTCGATCAAGGACCTCATTCCGCTTCTCGAGAAGGTCGCCAAGAGCGGCCGGCCCCTGCTCATCATCGCCGAGGACGTCGAAGGCGAAGCCCTCGCCACCCTCGTCGTGAACAAGCTCCGCGGCACGCTTCAGTGCGCCGCGGTCAAGGCCCCCGGCTTCGGCGATCGCCGCAAGGCCATGCTCGAGGACATCGCCACCATGACCGGCGGCAAGGCCGTCTTTGACGACCTCGGCATCTCGGTCGAGAGCCTCGACATCAAGGACCTCGGACAGGCCAAGCGCGTCGTCATCGACAAGGACAACACCACCATCATCGAAGGCGGCGGCAGCACCAGCGACATCAAGGGCCGCATCGAGCAGATCAAGGCCGAGATCAACAAGACCACCAGCGACTACGATCGCGAAAAGCTCGACGAGCGCCTCGCCAAACTCTCCGGCGGCGTGGCGATGATCAAGGTCGGAGCGGCCACCGAAGTCGAAATGAAGGAAAAGAAGGCCCGCGTCGAGGACGCCCTTCACGCCTGCCGGGCGGCCGTCGAGGAAGGCATCCTTCCGGGCGGCGGCGTCGCTCCCATGCGGGCGCTGGCGGCGGTTCTCGACAAGGAAGAGAAGAAGCTCTCCGGCGACCAGAAGACCGGCGTGGACATCGTTCGCCGGGCCCTGTGGGCGCCGATCAAGTGCATCGCCTCAAACGCCGGCGTCGATGGCAGCATCGTCGCCCAGAAGGTCTTTGACTCGAAGGACCCGTCGTTCGGCTACAACGCCCTGAACGACGAGTACGGCGACATGCTCAAGATGGGCGTGATCGTCCCGGCCAAGGTCGAGCGCGTGGCGCTGCAGAATGCCGCTTCAGTGGCAGCCCTGCTCCTCACGACCGACGCGGCCGTCGCGGAGATCAAGGAGAAGAAGGAACCCAAGGGCGGCCCGGGCATGGGCGGCATGGGGATGTAATTCCGCGGTCGCGGGAAAAGCATCCTGATACATTCGCCGCCTGAATTGATCGACGGCGATTCAACTGTGTAAGCACGAAGCGGCGCGATTCGACCGGATCGCGCCGCTTTTTTTTGTTGGCCTCTCAGATTCATGAAGCATGGCGACGGCGAAACTCACGGGGCCGGCGACGACGGCGAATTTCAGAGCCGCCCCTTCCCCGGGGCGGTGACATCCCGCGCACCAGCGGGATGTCGCTGAATGAAAGCGAACCAGTGTATCGAGGCACGTTCACCGGGCTGAGACAGCCCGGCTCTGATTGGATCACTGAGCGATTCGCCTGCGCCGGCCTCCGGCCCGACTCTCAAAAAAACCAATCCCGGAAACTCGTTGAGCACACATCAATTATCCAGTTAGTGAGCCCCGCCCGCCACGGCCCAGGGGGCCGCGCCGGGCGCGAGGTCGGGAATGTCCTTGCGAAACGGCGCACGCTCCAGCGGCGCCTCCGCCCGCTCGCGCCGCTCGTTCCGCTCGATCAGCATCGCGTCAGCCAGTGCGTAAGCGACGCGTGCATACCAGCGCGTGGTGTGCTCGTTGAACATCTCCGCGTCGCGCGCCCGGGTGAATCCCGCCAGCGCCTGCCCCGCCATCCAGTCCCGCAGCGTCATGCCCTGGTGTATTGGTGAATTGCAGGGATAAATCGGTCCGCCGTCATCTGGTGTGTTTGCCGCCATGTGATGCTCCAAGTCCAACAAGTAAAAACCGGTGCCGGCCCGGCTCTGCCGCGCCCGCCCGGACGCCGTGCAGTCAGGATCGCCCTTCGCCGCTGATCTCGGTGTAGATTTCGTGTGGGTCGCCGCGGCGTTCGCAGGCCCGCGGCGGCGGGATCCGCCATTTGAAGAGTACGATTCGCCATTCCGGAAACACAACGACCGATCGAAAAATGTCGACTGAACCCGCCTCGTCCGTTGACTGACCCTGATTATGAGAACCTGCGCCGTGGCGACGGCCCAACGCGCTGACCCGGGCCGGTTCATGGAACTCCAAGCCCCTCAACCAATTACGACTCACGGGGCCCGATTCTTGACCATCGCCTCTCCATTTGGGTAGGATGTGGGTTGAAAGTCGCTCGGGTTCAAATCATTCCATGGTTCGTGCGGCCGATGCCCGTCTCAGGCGGTCTCGCCTTTGCGGATGCCCGCACACTGGTTTGAGGACCCGTCGACCCCGGCGAAAAACGGCCTACTCTCCCTGCCGTCCCGCCGCGATGAACACCGACGACGCTATTCCCCCAGAGCCGATGCGTCGTCACCTTCACCGTGCGGGACGGCGCTTTTTTCGCCCGTAGGCGAGCATGATCGGAACCACCCATCAATCGCATATCCGATTGACAATGTCCGATTAGCCGTTGAGGATTAGTGAGTGTTGAATGCGCGGCGTCGCGTTCGGGTCCCGTTTACCTTCCGAAGCATTGTCGTTTCAGACGGGGACCGTCGGCGCCGCTCAGAGTTGAGGTTTGTATCATGTCCGAAGGTACGGTGAAGTGGTTTAATGATGCCAAGGGCTTTGGTTTCATCCAGTCGGATGACGGCCAGGACGTCTTT
>CALLKH010000132.1 GCA_938008425.1 uncultured Planctomycetaceae bacterium
CAGATTTTCATCTTGTCGGCTTTTTCTTTGGAGAGCACGAGATTGCCGTCCGCGTCTTCACACTCTTCGAGATAGACCTGGAGGCGATCCCCGACCTTCAATTGGGCCAATTCTTCATGCGAGAACTGGTCGGCGGGAATCATGCCTTCCGACTTGTAGCCGATATCGACCACGACTTTGTCCTTGCCGATGGCTACGACCATGCCCTCGGTGATGGTCCCTTCCTCAAAGTTGCGGAAGGTTTCCTCATACATCGCCGCCAAGGCGTCGCGATCAAGCTTGGGTTCACTTTGCGGTGTGACAGTACTCATGAAAAGGTCCTCGTCCTCCGGCTCGCGCCGGGTGCTGATAGTGAGAAACTCCGAGTCCTAC
The DNA here is from genome assembly GCA_938008425.1 of uncultured Planctomycetaceae bacterium. Taxonomy (GTDB): domain Bacteria; phylum Planctomycetota; class Phycisphaerae; order UBA1845; family UTPLA1; genus JADJRI01. The sequence continues at coordinate 373 of CALLKH010000132.1, forward strand.
TCAGCGTTGCAAGACTTGGCTGTTGGTGTGGCCGCAGAATCCTGGGGCTGCCCGGCGTTGGCCGGCCATTCCCCCGGCATCGGAACCTGTCCGAGCTCCGCGATCTTCGCCATCACCGTTCGAGTGACATGTTGATAAAACGCTTTTCCTTCCAACCGCGCGGCCTCCGCCGAAAAGTCCAGCGGTTCTCCATAGGCCACGGTCACGCGACGAAATCTCGGCCACTTGGCACCGGGCGGCAGCACCTCGAACGTGCCGCCGATATGCGCCGGCACCACCTGACAGCCGGTCTGCGACACGATCACCCCGATCCCCGGCTTGCCAGGTTTCAACGCACCGGTCATAGTGCGCCCACCTTCGGGGAAAATGGCGACGGCCTTCCCCTCCTGAATCAGCGCGACGGCCTTGCTGAACGCGTCGCGATCGAGACGGCCGACCCGTAATGGAATCCATCCCAGGGCCTGCAGGAGACCGTTGAGCAACGGCAGCGGAAACAAATCGTGCCGACCCATATACCAGACCCGGCGGGGAATCCCGCAGCCAAGCAGCGGGATATCCAGATAACTGGCATGATTCGATGCGATCAGGAACCCGCCTTGCCGCGGCACAGTCCCGACGGTTCGATACCGGAAGCACAGCCACCCGATGGTGCGAGAGATTACCCACAACAGGCCATACAGTGCCGAGCTCACAATCTCGCCGTAATCACGGCCAGCATGTGCTCCACGACTGCCTCCGCCGGCATACTCGATGTATCGACACGTTCTGCATCGGGAGCGGGTATCAGCGGCGCCACGGGTCGGGAACGATCGCGATCATCCCGCCCGGTCATATCGCGTTTCGTCTGATCGAATTGAACCGAATGACCCGCCGCCACCAGTTCACGATGTCGTCGCGTCGCTCGGACCTCCGCATCGGCCTCGAGGAAAAATTTTACATCCGCTTCCGGAAACACCCGGGTCCCGATGTCGCGCCCTTCCGCCACGACACAACCCTCCGCGCCGATTTGCCGTTGCACCGGCAGCAGCCATTCGCGGACGGCCGGAATCGCCGAGACCATGGACGCCAGTGCCGTCACCGCGGGCGTGCGCAATTCACCGGTGATGTCGCGTCCATCCAGCAATACATGAGATTGTTCTGGGCCACAGGCCATATGCAGCGTCGTTGTGGGTAGCAGCGCCGCAATGGCCAGCGGTTCTTCCGGACTCAATCCCGCGTCACGCACCTTCCACGCTATCGCGCGATACAAGGCGCCTGTATCCAAGTAGAGATATCCAAGCCGCAAGGCCAGGAGCCTGGCGACCGTGCTCTTGCCGACCCCCGCCGGACCATCAATGGCGATGATCAACCCACGCTTCCCGCGGTTGGATCTGCCTGACTCACTCACATAATCCTCGCACTATAGACTTTTCGCAGAAACAGTCAACAGTTCCAAGAGCTTACGATCGAAGCTCGGGAACGAAGTCTCGATGCAAGCCGTATCCTGAATTTGAGTCGGCTGAGCAGCGGTCAGAGCTCCGATCGCCACGGACATGGCCACGCGGTGGTCGCCGTGACTCGCGCAGGTCGCCCCCGTGAGCGTACCGTTCGCGCCCTTGCGCCCCAGCCCCTGTATCACCATGCCATCCGGCCGTTCTTCAATCCGCGCGCCCATCGTTCGAAGTTCAGCCGCCATCGTCGCGATCCGATCACTTTCTTTGACTCGCAGCTCTTCAGCTCCGGTGATCACTGTTTCCCCGTCGGCCACAGCCGCCGCGACACATAGAATCGGGAACTCATCGATGGTCTGTGGAATCTGTTCCGGCCCGATCTGTACTCCACGCAACGGCATTGAGCGTACGCGCAAGTCCGCAACCGGCTCCCCGGCTTCTTCACGAGGATTGAGCACCTCGATGTGTGCACCCATTTGACGCAGAATGTCTAAGAGACCGGTGCGGGTTGGATTCATGCCGACCGACAGCACGGTCACATCGGAGTCCGGCACAATCGAGGCGCCGACGATGAAAAATGCGGCTGCGGACAGGTCGCCCGGCACCACCACGGTTTTCCCGCTCCAGCGTGTGGAGGGCCGCCCTTCGATCCGGACCGTGCACCCGTCACGATGAAACGGAATTCCGAAGTAGGCAAACATACGCTCGGTATGATCCCGCGAAAGCCGCGGCTCTGAAACGGTCGTCAGGCCATCGGCGTACAGCGAGGCAAAGAGCAGCGACGATTTAATCTGCGCGCTCGCGACCGGCGACACATACGTCATGCCCTTCAACCGGGTTCCGGTGATGGCTAACGGCGCCAGTTCCCCGCCTTTTCGTCCGGCAATCGTCGCGCCCATGGCCCGTAAAGGTTTCACGACCCGTCCCATCGGACGACGTCTAATCGATTCGTCTCCAGTCAAGACCGTGAAAAAATCCTGCCCCGCCAACAATCCCGCCATCAGACGAATGCCGGTTCCGGAATTGCCGCAATCGATCGGACCGAACGGCTCCGTGAGGCCCCACATGCCTTTGCCGTGGACGGTCAACCGTTCCGGCGTCTCTTCGATTCGCACGCCCAGCGACTGGAGTGCGCGCATCGTATTCAAGCAATCTTCCCCACGGCAATAGTCAATGACCTGGCTGAGCCCCTCGGCGAGAGCCGTCAGAATAATCGCCCGATGGGTGACGGACTTGTCGCCCGGTACCGCAATGGTTCCCTTCAAGGGACGTCCCGGCGTAATGGTTAAAGATGCCATGGCAGCCTAGCTCTTTCCCGATGTACGCGGCGTGAGTTGTTCCCGCTCATACTTGGCCTGATCCAGCTGTTTCTCAATCCCGGCTGCGTCACCGGCCGCGATCAACCGTTTGAGTTCGCCGAGGTGCCGTTCGTACGTCTCGATCAACGACACCACATTGTCCCGGTTCCACAAAAAGATGTCGCGCCACATTTCCGGGGAGCTGGCCGCGATGCGCGTCGTATCGCGTAATCCGCCGCCGGAATGGCTGGCCAGGTCGAGTTCCGGCAAACCATGGTCCCGCACGTCGGCCAGAGCCGTCATCAATGCAAACGCGGCGACATGCGGCAGGTGGCTGACGGCACCGAGAATCCTGTCGTGCAGAAAGGGGTCCATATCCAACACAATCGACCCCGCGAGTTCCCAGAGAATACGAACCGTTTGAAGCGCTTCAGGATCCGTCTTGGACGTCGGAGTCAGAATGCAGCGCGCCCCTGAGAACAGCGTTTCCGATCCCGCGGCCACACCGGTCTTCTCCTTGCCGGCAATAGGGTGCGCACCGACGAACCGAACGGAGGGCGGCAACAAGGCCTCCGAGCGTGTCACCAGATCACCCTTGACGCTGCCCACGTCACTCACAATCGCACCGGGTTGCAGGCAATCGGCCCATTCCCGCAAATGCCGTTCGTAGGTGTCCACCGGTGTCGCGAGCAGCACAAAATCCGCCCCTTCGACGCCTTCGCGCGGGTCCGACACATAGCGGTCGATGGCGCCCACTTCGACGGCTGTCTTGAGGTTTTCGACGCGTCGCCCGATACCGACGACGGTATCCGCCAACTTCTGTCGGCGCAGAATCATCCCGAGCGAGCCACCGATCAGTCCCACCCCGACAATGGCGACCTGTTTGAAATGTGGCTTCATCATTCAGTGATTGCTAGACTTCAGGTGAGCAAGGGCGCAGACCCGGCCGACACGCCGCTCACACCGTCCGGTCGACCGCGGCGGCGATCTTCCGTAAATCTCCCATCAATTCTTTAAATTTCGACGGCCGGATGGATTCTTCGCCATCGCAGAGTGCACACTCGGGATTGGAATGCACTTCGATTAACAGGCCGTCGGCCCCGGCTGCGATCGCCGCTTTCGACATGGGCGCCACCAAATCCCACTTCCCCGTCGCATGACTGGGATCCACGGTGACGGGTAGATGCGACAAACTCTTGAGGGTGGGAATGGCAGCCAGATCCAACGTGTTGCGATATTGGGTTTCAAACGTGCGGATCCCGCGCTCGCACAACATGACATTCCGGTTGCCGCGGGACATGATGTATTCAGCGGAGAGGAGGAATTCTTTGATCGTGGCCGAGAGACCGCGCTTCAACAGCACCGGCTTATCGTAGGCCCCGAC
>CALLKH010000133.1 GCA_938008425.1 uncultured Planctomycetaceae bacterium
ACCACGACGTGGCAGGTGCGCCGGGACGAGTTCGACGTGATGATGCTAGACAACGCCCGCGAGCACGGCACCGAAATCCGATTCGGAGCCCGTGTGCGCGAGGTCATTTTTGACGGCCAGAAGGCGATCGGCGTGCGGCTGACGGCTGGTAGCGGAACGGAAGACCTCTACGCAAAGGTCATTGTCGACGCGACGGGTCAATCGGGCCTTCTCTCTCGGCAGCTTGGGCTTCGCTATTCCGATGAAAAGCTGCGCCAATCCTCGGTGTACGCCCATTACGAGGGCTGCCTTCTTGAGGAAGGCCGCAACATGGGCGCGACGATCGTTCTGCACACCCAGGATCAGCAGGGCTGGTTCTGGTACATTCCGCTGCGTAAGAAAGACGGGCTCGTCAGCGTCGGCGTGGTCGCGCCGCCCGCGTATCTCACGAGCGGACGCGACGCCGATCCGGAAACGATACTCGCCGAGGAAATTGAAAACTGCCCCGGCATCCAGCGGCGACTGGTCAAGGCCAGGCGGGTGAGCAAAGTCTATGTCTGCGCGGACTTTTCCTATCGCACGCGGCGAATCGCCGGCGACGGCTGGGTGATGGTCGGCGATGCGTTCGGGTTTCTCGACCCCGTCTACTCGTCAGGCGTCATGCTGGCACTCAAGAGCGGAGAATACGCGGCCGACACGATTCACGAGGGACTTCGCGACGGCGACCTCTCAGGAAGGCGTCTCGGACGGTTCGGCCCAAGGCTGGCGGCGGGCATGCAGACGATCAGACAGCTTGTGTACGCCTTTTACAATCCTGATTTCAGCATCGGGCGATTCGTCAAGGAAAATCCGAGGTTTCACGATCACATCGTGCGGATCCTGATCGGCGATGTCTTCAATGAAGAGGTGAATGAAGTGTTCGATGTCATGGGCCGCTCGATCGAGCTGCCGGGCATGATCGAACTTGAAGAGGCTTCCACGTCGCCGACTTCGAAGGCGGCACCCCCGTCGTCTGAGTTTTCGAAGTTGCACTAACGGCTTGCGGCATTGCCGGAGCGGGCTCACAATATCGTCATGCGAAAGCTCATCTACCTCTTCTTTTTCCTCTTGGTCCTTGCACATCAGGATTTCTGGTGGTGGCGCACCCATGAGCCGCTGGTCTTCGGATTCATACCGATCGGCCTGGCGTGGCACGTCTGCATCTCGATCGGCGCCGGCATGCTGGGCCTGCTTGCGGTGAAGTATGCATGGCCCGCCAATGTGGATGAAATTGAGGAACAGTCGGCCGACGGTGCTCCGACACAGTCAAGATCGGAGCACTCATGAACCCCGGGTTGATTGCATTCTTCGATCTGAAGAACGGCGGGCAGATCTCCTTCATCGTCCTCATCGCCTACATGGCGATGCTCATCGGCATCGGCGTGATCACAAGCCGGCTCTTTCGCGGCACGGCGGCGGATTACTTTGTCGCCTCGCGCGGCATCGGCTCGTTTCTGATGCTCATGTCGATCTTCGGCACGACCATGACGGGCTTCGCCATCATCGGATCGAGCGGCGAGGCGTTCAAAAGCGGAATCGGCGTATACGGACTGATGGTGTCATGGTCCGGCATCTTCCATTCGCTGTGCTTCTTTTTCGTGGGCATCAAGGTCTGGTCGTACGGCAAGCGCTACGGCTACCAGACTCAGATCCAGTTCTTCCGCGATCGGTTTGAATCGAACACCATCGGTCTTGTTCTGTTTCCGGCGCTGGTCGGACTCGTGCTGCCCTACATTCTCATCGGCATCATCGGCGGATCGACGGGCATCGAGAAGATCACGACCGGCGCGTTTCCGGAGGCCTTCAGCGAAACCAAGGGCGGTATACCCTTCTGGCTCGGCGGGCTGATCATGTGCACCGTCGTGCTGATCTACATCTTTCTCGGCGGCGTCCGCGGCGCGGCATGGGCCAACGCGGTGCAGACCATTCTCTTCATCGGGCTGGGCATCGTCACGTTCTTCGTCATTTCCAACAAGCTCGGCGGCTTCCAGGCCGCGACGCAGAAGGTGATTGACAACAATCCGTCGTATCTGAAACTGGCGGCGACCGAGGAGGACAAGGCTCTTTACGAAGAGCGCCGCGCCGCGTTCGAGGCCGGCGAGATCAAGGCGCCGCCCCGGGCGACTGATGAAATCAAGCCGTTGGTCTTTTTCTCCTACATCTTCATCCCGTTCAGCGTCGCCATGTTCCCCCACCTTTTTCAGCACTGGCTCACCGCCAAAAGCGCAAAGGCCTTCAAGCTGAGCGTCGTCGTACATCCACTCTTGATGATGATGACGTGGCTGCCCTGCGTGCTCATCGGCGTCTGGGCGACGTCGGCCACCAAGGCCGACGGTACGCTGATCGTCCCGCTCGGGGCCGATCAGAACGGCGTGCTGCCGATCATGGTGCGGGCGCTGTCGACCCCGGTGATGGGCGGCCTGCTGACCGCCGGCGTGCTGGCTGCGATCATGTCCAGCCTTGACTCACAGTTCATCTGCCTCGGGAGCATCTTCACGAACGACATCGTCGGACACTACGCCAAGCCCCGGAAAATGAGCGATCGACAAACACTCCTGATCGGCCGGGCCTTCATCGTCGCAATTGTTGTCGTCTGCTATCTGATCGCGCTGGCGAATAGGGATTCCAGCGTGTTCGCGCTCGGCACATGGTGTTTCACCGGCTTCTCCGGGCTGGCGCCGCTGATCTTCGGCGCGCTGTACTGGAAGCGAATGACCAAGATCGGCGCCTACGCGAGCATCATCACCGCGGCCATCGTCGGACTGATCTTCTTCAGCATGTCGGACTTGAAGAGCAGCGGAGAGTTCCTGGTGCTCGGCCTCATGCCGGTGACGTTCGTCGTGCTCGCATCGACGGCCGCGATGATCCTGGTCTCACTGGCGACCCAGCCGCCCAGCGCCGCGACCATCAACAAGTTCTTCACCAAGAAGTAGCGAAACGCATCGGGTCCAGTCTTGATTCGAACGCAACGCCCGCGCCTTGGAGGCCTTCACTCGGGTTTCGACACGTTTCCGTTTGTTGACTTTTCCTGCGTGATTCGCCGGATAAGTCCGAGCACGTGATCGATCTCCAGCGGCTTCTTGACAATCGTGTAGGCGGTGCGCTTGACGGCCTCCTGCGCCAATCGTTCGAACTCGGCCTCCCCGCCGGTGACCATGATGGCGACCGCGGACGGCGTGATCTTGCGGATGGCGAGGTAAAGCTCAAGGCCGTTCATAACGGGCAACTGGGTGTCGATGAAGATAAGGTCGAATCGAATCTGTTCGACGAGTTCGAGGGCATCGTGCGGCGAATTTGCGACGCTGACGCGGTAGCCGTTGTCCTTGAGCGAACTCTGCAGGTTGTCGGCGACAATTGTGTCGTTCTCAACGATCAGAATGGCGGTCTCATTGACCTCGCCGACGAGCCGCACGACCTTGTGAACGTCGAGCGGCTTGGGCAAAAATGCGATGGCGCCCTCGTCGAGCGCCGCCTGCTTGAGATCGTCGACGCTGTAGGCGCTCATCATGATCACCCGCACGCCGGCGCGGTGCCTGCGAATGCGCCGAAAGGCCTCGACGCCGTTGATGCCGGGCATGCGCACATCCATGAGAATGATGTCGAAACCGTGCTGATCGCAAAGCGCCACGGCCTCTTCACCCGTTGATGCCGTCGTGACCTCATACCCCTCGTCGAGAAGGATGTCCGACAGCGTGATGCGCATGTTCTTTTCATCATCGACGATGAGGACGCTTGCCTGGTTTGCACGTGTGGTCTGACCGGCCATGTATCAACCCCTCACTCACTTCGACGATCTGGGCAGTTGAACCCTGAACGCCGCGCCAGGGCCCCCGTCGTCCAGATAATCGATGACCCCCCCGTGTCGCTCCACGATCTGACGGCAAATAGTCAATCCGAGCCCGGTTCCCTTTGCTTTTGTCGTGTAGAGCGGCTCGAACAGCATGGGCTGCTCGGCCGGTGGCACCCCTTCGCCCGAATCCCGCACCACAATCGTATCGTAATCATCAGTTTGAAAGGCGTCTATACGAATCTCGCCGTCATTCGCCATCGCCTGCACCGCGTTGGTGATCAGATTTGACAACACCTGACGAAGCTGGGCCTGATCCGCCTGGACGATGAACGGCTTCGGCCGGATGTTCGCCACCAGGCGAACTCCTGCCGGCGTGGGCGTGTTGGAAATGATCGTATCCAGCGTCTCGCCCAGATTGACGAGCTGCTTTTCGGGTTCCTTTGCCCGGGTCATCTCCATGAGGTTGCTGATGATGCGGTCCGACGTGGCGACTTCCTGCTCGATGATCGTCAGATACTGTGCCAGCTTCTCGTCGCTGCCATCCGCGCGACGCCGCAGAAAATACGCGGCGTTTCGAACAGCGCCGAGCGGATTTCGCAGTTCGTGGGCGATGCTCGCCGACACCTGGCCGATCGTCGCCAGGCGGGTGTGAAGGACCAACTGGTCGCGGGCCTTGGACAGTTCCTTCTCCACCCGCTCCCGCTCCATCTTCTGCTGCTCCAGAAGCGCCTGCTTCGCGTCGAGCACCGCCTGCTCGGCGCGCCGCCGGGCGTCGTTATCCGCGACGGTGCCGACCCATTCACGAATACTCCCGTCGGCGTTCTTCATGGGAACGCCGCGGGCGATAAAGTAATGGTACGACTCCGTCGGGGCGTGCCAGAGCCGTCCCTCCGATTCGTACGGCAGCCCCGTCGTCACGGCCGATCGCCAGATTTCGCCGATCCGCTCCCGATCTTCCGGATGCAGCGCCAGGGTCCAACCGAAATCCCGGTGCTTGTCCCATGACTGGCCCGTGAACGCCTC
>CALLKH010000134.1 GCA_938008425.1 uncultured Planctomycetaceae bacterium
CCGTGATTCGAATCCGGAGCACATCTCGAGCTGTTTGGATAGCGCCTGGGCGATCCCGCCGAGTCGGATCGGGTCGGGGCTTTCCTTGATGACCTGCTGGACATACTGCTTGCCGTCGATCGGCCGGGCGCCTTCGGAGACCGCCACGATGGTCGCGGCCCGATGCTTCTTCATACGCTCCTTGCAGAATTCACAGAGAACGCCGACGTCGTAGGGGATCTCAGGAATCAGAATAATATCGCTGCCCGACGCCAGCCCCGCGTGCATCGTGATCCAGCCGGCGTTTCGGCCCATGAGTTCCACCACCATGATGCGGTGATGGCTGGCGGCTGTCGTGTGCAGGCGGTCGAGCGCCTCGGTGGCGATCTCCACGGCGGTCTGGAAACCGAACGTGACATTCGTGTGCATGAGATCGTTGTCGATCGTCTTGGGTACGCCGACGCAGCGAAAGCCGTAGGGCTCAAGGCCGGCGGCGCAGGTCATCGTTCCGTCACCGCCGATGACGACGACGGCGTCGAGCTTGTGCTCGCGATAGTGGGCCATGGCCTGCTCGCGCACGTCCTTGAAGATCGGCTCGCCTTTGTCGTCGACGCCGACGGCGAATCGCGCCGGATCGGCCTTGTTGGACGTACCGAGCACCGTTCCGCCCTGCGTGAGGATGTTGCTGACGTTTTCCCAGGTGAGCGGGTGAATGCGGTTTTCGATCAGGCCGAGGAAGCCGTCCTCAATGCCGAATACTTCCCATCCGTGATCGGAGATGACGGTCTTGGTGACGGCGCGAATGACGGCGTTGAGCCCCGGGCAGTCGCCGCCGCCCGTGAGGATGCCGATTCGACGAATGGGGTCGGCCATGAATTGTGCTCCGTGGGAAGAGGATGGTTCAGCCGACAGGCTCCGCCTTGTCCGGCCGAATTCGAAAGGGAGTGTACGTCTTGCCCGACCCCCCGTCTATCCGTAGGCTGCCGATGTGTCTGCTTCGCAACATCCGCCCATCTCGGCGTCGCCTACTCCGTCGGCGAAACGCGGAATACTGCACACCGTGATCCTCGCCGTGCTCTGTTTCGCGAGCTATGCAACGTACTTTCGACATCCGATCCCGGTGCATTCCGACGAAGCGGCATTCATGGAGGGCGTCGGCTTTCCGGATCATTATCCCGTGCATCATCCGGGCTATCCGCTCTGGGTGCTCATGGGAACGGCCGGTCGATTCCTTGGCTTGGACGCGTATGAGGCATTCTCGATCTGGTCGCTGGCCGCGGCGGTCGTATCAGTCGCGCTGTGTCACCGGATTTTTCGGAAATTCATGTCGGAGAACGTTGCGTTCCTGTTCGCGGCCGCGTTCGGGGTGAACCCGCTGGCATGGCATTCGTCGGTGACGGCGCTGACATACAGCATGGCGTCGGCGTTCGGACTTGGCGTGGTGCTCCTCAGCGTCCGCAGCGTGCTCGAGAAACGGCCCCATCTTGTTCTTTTTGGGGCCGTGCTACTGGCGGCTGGAGTTTTCGTCCGGGCCGATCTGCCGGTCTACACGGGGCCCGTTCTGTTCGCCGCCGTGATTCGCCACCGGTCGGTAATGCTGTTCATACGCAGTTCGGCGATCATGGTGACGGGTTGCGCCCTATTCCTGCTGACGGTTCACACGATTTACGGCCGCGGTGTTCCAGGTGAAGTCGCCGAACGGGCGGCGCATACCGTGGAGGTCGTACTGGGAACCAGTGTCTTTCGCGCGGGGTTCGTTGACGGTCTGTTTCGCAACGGCGTGAAGATCGCCGCCTTTCTCGGGTGGCAGCTTGGCGTCGCGCTCATGATGTTCGCATGGATGGTCCCGACCCTGGTGCACAGGGCGCGCAGCGGTGACTACGGTGCAAGGCTGATTCTTCTCTGGCTCTTGCCGGGACTGGTATTTCTGCTTTGCCTTCATGTCGCTCCGGGCTATTTTCTGGTGCTGCTCCCGGCGTTCTATCTTGCAGTCGGCAGGATGATCGAAACGGCGCGGGGCCTTGCATCCGCGCGGCGAGTCGGGGCCGTAGTCCTGGTCGCGACGGTGGTTCAGTTCATGGCGTATCCCTGGTCATCGAGCAGCACAGGCTGGAAGCGGACGATGGATGCCAAGATCAGCTATCTCAGTCGCATCGGCCTGAAGCACGCGGATGAACGCGTGCGCATCAACGAGGACGGCGACGTATGGCGAATCCCTGCTCACGAGCTCAATCAATCGAACAACGATCGCTGAGCCGCTGTTCCATCTAAGCTGCCCCGTAGAACATTGACTCGCCCGGACAACCGGATCGAACGTTATCAAACTACCCAGTACGCAATCCATGTCATCCTTGGCTCTGTGCCGGTCGACTGCCTATCGGCTCACCGGTTGAATCTGCATTCCCGATGGCTATATTGGCAAATATGAAGAACAAGGAAGTGGCTTCTGTTTTCGGGGAAATCGCCGACCTGCTCGAGATCAACGGCGAGCAGGCCTTTCGCGTCAATTCCTATCGCCGCGTCGCGCGAACCGTTAAGGATCTCACCAAGGACATCGAGGAATTATCACGCGACGGCGGGCTGGCCGCGCTTCAGGGCGTGGGGAAGGCATCGGCCGAGCGAATTCAGGAATATCTGACCACCGGCAAGATCGCGATGCATCAGGATCTGATGGCCGCCATGCCGGCCGGCCTGCCCGCGCTGCTGAAGATTTCCGGCATGGGCCCCAAGAAGGTCGCGCTGGTTTGGAAGTCGTTGAACGTCACCGGCATCGAGGACCTGAAGCGGGCCATCGCATCAGGCGAATTCGCGGCGCTCAAGGGAATGGGCGCAAAGAGCGTCGAGCAGATCGCGAAGGGGATTGAACTGCTGGAAAACTCGGCCGGCCGCACGCCGCTGGGACTGGCGTGGCCGCTGGCGGAGGAGCTGGCCGACGCGATGCGGGCGGTGAAGGGCGTTCGTCGGGTGGAGATCGCCGGAAGTCTGCGCCGCGGCGCCGAGACGATCGGCGATCTGGATCTGCTCTGCGAGGCGGACGACGGCGCGATAATCGTCGGCGCGTTCACCACGCTGCCGCAGGTCAAACGTGTGCTCGCGAATGGCGACACCAAGGGGTCGGTGCTGGTGGAGCGCCGCGACGGGGCGGATATCCAGGTCGATTGTCGTGTGGTTCCCGGCGAGTCATTCGGCGCCGCGCTGCAGTATTTCACCGGCAGCAAGGAGCACAACGTTCGCCTGCGTGAGATCGCGTCGAAGAAGGGCTGGAAGCTCAATGAATGGGGCCTCTTCGACGGTGACAAGCGATTGGCAGGGACGGACGAGGCCGGTATTTACGAGAAACTTGGCGTGCCATTTGTTTCGCCCGAACAGCGCGAGGACCGGGGGGAATTTGATCTTCGCGAGATTGAGCCGCTGATCGAACTTTCGGACATACGCGGCGACCTGCATTGCCACACCACCGCCAGCGACGGTACGGCCGATGCCGAGGCGATGGCCCGCGCGGCCTGTGATCGGGGGTACGAATACATCGCGATCACCGACCATTCAAAGTCCAGCGCGGTCGCGAACGGACTGGCCATTGATCGGATGTGGCGGCAGATCGAAATGGTCCGGTCACTGAACAAGAAGTTCGACAAGATCACGCTCCTCGTCGGCTGCGAGTGCGACATTCTCGCCGACGGCTCAATGGATTACCCCGACAACCTGCTGGCGGCGTGCGATTTCGTCGTGGCCAGCGTCCACTCGGCGATGAAACAGAGCCGCGATAAGGTCACGGGGCGGATTTTGTCGGCCATTGAGAATCCCTATGTGACACTGGTGGGGCACCCGACGACGCGGCTGATCAATCGACGCGAGCCGATGGACCTCGACATGGAGGCGGTCATCTCCAAAGCGGCCGAAACCCAGACCGCGCTGGAGCTGAATTCGTCCTGGCAGCGGCTTGATCTCTGCGATCGTCACGTTCGGATGGCGGTGGAGGCCGGCGTGAAGATCGCCATCGACACGGATGCGCATTCGATCGCGCAGTTCGATCAGATGCGCTACGGCATCGCCACGGCTCGCAGAGGCTGGGTTCGTGCGAAAGATGTGATCAACACGCTGCACCTGCCGCTCCTGCGAAAATGGATCGCGAAGAAGCGAAGCAGGTAGGTCGCGAAGAACCAGTTCAAGTGCGGTTAGTGCAGATTCCGGCACGCAGGCTGATGAAAGCCGTTGGACATGCCTGCTTCGCGCCTCATCGCGACGAGTTGGCCTGCACCGCTTCCGGCAGGTAGCTGGCCGCCATCATGCGGACGAAGTCCACGTCATCCGTCTTGCTCATTGATTCCAGCACGCCGCGAAATTTCTCGCCATGCTGTTCGGCAAAAAGCCGGATTGCCAGCATCCGTTCGATTGCATTGTCGTTGCGCACGCGCGACGACGCGGCGTTCGTAGTGACCTGAGGGTCGAGCGTGGACCAGCCCGCGGCCACGACGGCATGCGAACGAACCTGCCACGATTCGTCATTGAGCAGCTTGGCCAGCGACGCGTGAAGCTCGTCGACCGGCGTTTTCGCCAGAGGGCTGTCGTTTGTCGCGGCGCCGATCGCGGACAGCATCGAGCCGATCTCCTCGGCCGCGATGATTCGATCCTCCATGACCGGTGAACGTGAGAGGGCGATCAGCGTGTCGATTCCCTTGCGCGACGCATCGACCCCGGGCCGCGTGGCGGTGATGGCCGGAATCTCAATGGTCCCCGGCCCGGCGGCCAGCGCGCCCTCGAGAATGACCGGGTCAAACATCGCGCTGAGCTTGATCTGCACCGGCTCGGCCGCGCGGCGCATGAGCGTCTTGCGAACAAAGCCGATGTCGATCGCAAGCATCTTTTCCACCGCATCCCCTGGCAGCAGCGTCGGTCGGCTGTTCATCAGGACCTGGATGTAATTCTCGTTGGCCGCATCCGTTTTTCCGTCGATCGTCGCGCTGATGGCGATGAGCGGGCGGGCCATGAAGCCCTCGCCGAACGTGATCGGAAATGGTCCGGTGTTCTCCATCCGGAAGATAACGTCGATTGCCCCGGTTGCCGCCATTGGATCCCGCGCGAATCGCATGGTCACACGCAGAAAGTCGCCGGGGCGTTTGAAGTAGTCGAAGACATCTCTTTTGAATCGTTCGAGCGCCTCTGCGATGCGCGTGTACTGCGGAACCACCGGCGGCGTGTCGCCCTGTTGACGCAGCAGATCGTTGATCAAATCGGCGGCGATCCCGGTGTACTGAATCGTCGCCCCTTTGTGCAGCGTCGTCATCGCGACGCCTTTACGGCCGTCTTCGAGTTGGATGCGCCCGAGTTCATAGGCGGCGAGCTGATCGATGCCGGCGATCGGCTTGAGCACTTTTTCGGCGTCGTCGGATCGGCCGTTGAGCCGCAGGGCGTAGCCGTACGCGAGCTGGGCAAGGATCGAAGGCTCGGGATCTTCCATCGCGACCGTCGCGGCGTCGAGCGACTTCTGCTTGTCCAACTGGTGAAATGCGAAGAACCAGGCGATCTCCGCGGCGCGATTGAAGTCCTTCGACGTGAGGACGCTCTCAAACTGCTCATTGAAGACAGTCTCAACCCTCTTGATTTCCGCCGTGGCGTCTTCACTCTTATTCAGCTTTTTGAGGACGCTGGCGAGGAGCAGTCGCGAGACGGTCTGACTCGGATCCGCCGCGATGGCGGCTTCGGCGGCTTCGCGGCTCTTGTCAAACTCGCCGCTGTTCAGATACGAGACGGCCAGTCGATGCCAGTGGTCCGCGGGAACAGGGCCTGCGTTGGCCTGGCGGTGAAGCTGGATCGCGCGGGTGTACCATTCCTGCGCCTGCTTGTGCATCGAGAGGCGATCGAGGTACTCGCCGAGCCCCCAGACGACATTGGTCTGACTCGGGTTCGCCGAGATGAGCTGAAGCGCCATCTCGACGCGCTGAAGCGACGGTTCGGTTTCGCTGAACATCTGGTAGGCGATCTGCCGCGCACCGATGTTCATCGGATTCAGCCGAAGGGCGTGTTCGATCTCGCGCGACGCCTTGCCGTTTTCCCGCCGCTCGAAGTGGTATTGTGCCATCCACCCGTGGAGTTCGCTCTCGTAGATTCGCGACAGCCCGGGCTTGTCGAGTTCGGCCTCGACGAAGGCGAACCGGTCTTCGGCGGTCTGACGGTCTTCAATCTGAAGTTCGAACAGCCGGAGTCTTGCCGATTCGTCGGCCGGTGAGAGTCGCACATACTCAGCCAGCGCCTTTCGCGCATCTGCGACGCGACCAAGGCGGGTCTCGATGTCGTAGAGCCAGTAGTGCGCGTCGGCGCAGTCGGGCGAAGTCTCGACCGCCGCCTTCAACAGCGCGAGAACATGCAGCGCGGCCGCCCGCGGATCGGTCCGGCCGAGCAGGTGACCCTGGTGTCGGGCGAGCTCGACCAGCCAGGCGCCGATCTTGGGATCGGTCGGCGCATGGGTCATCTGTTTTGCATTCTTTTCGCCGGACTTGGCGGGAGCGGCGGCGGGTTGGGTCTGTGAGATGAGGGATAGGACCGCGAGGGCCTCGATCAGCATCAGCGGGTCTCCTGTCGAGAGGGGCCATCCTGCGATTCGACGTCGGGATGGTCCGTCATCCCAGGATACGCCGGAATCGCCGCGAGTCGGCCCCAGAGCTGAGGCTCAAAGCTCAGATATTATCGGCACTTGTAGCGTTCGAGAGTAAATTCCGCAAGCCCGGATAGTCCTCGAAAAGCTCGGTCGTGTCGTAGTAGAGTTCGGCCCGCCGCTGGAGAAAATCGGCTTTCGCGAGGTCGCCTGTTCGCCGGCATGCTTCCGAGAGAAGAAGGTGGACGAGGGCAGCGCGGGGGGATTCCAAGAGCTCCGCGCGGCGAATCTTCCATGGCAGATCGTCGATGGCCGCAGCATGGCTGCCCGAGGTGACTTTGCAGCGCGTGTCGATGGCCAGCAGGAGCAATTGTTCCTCCAGGTTGATGGAGGGCTCCTTCATGGACAGCGGCTCCAGCGCCGCCCGGGCGGCGGGCGTATCGCCGAGCGAGAGTCGGCAGTCCGCCAGGAGAAGGCGACTCGTCCAGCCGAGCGGTTTGAGCGGCTTTCGCCGCCACGAGACTACGCCATCGCAGAGGTTCGCGGCGGCCTCGAAGTGTCCCTGCCCGTGAATGACGACGGCCAGATTGTGACAGGCCATCAGCTTGCCCTGCTTGTAGAGCGTGAACTGGTTGGCGGCGCTGATGAACTGACTCTGGGCGAGATCAAGACGGCCGCTGGCCATGTAGACGACGGCCTGGTTCGCGGCGCGAATCTGCCGAAGGCTCAAAGCGGTGAGCGAGACCCACGCGATGCCGCAGAATGCGGAGGTCATCCAGATGATGTTGAGAAGCGCGGAAGTTTCAGCGTAAAACGGCGTCGCGACGATGCCGGCCGTAATGCCGACGAGCAAGACGAAGCGCAGGCCGGACGAGATCCACATCTGTCGGCGAATGGAAAGCACCAGATCGCGTGCATCTTCGCCGGTCATAGCGGGTTCTCCGTCGCGGCGTAGCGATCCTGTACGGGGTTGACGAAGGGATAGGCTTCGAGCAGGCGCTGTGGGGCGACAAGCAGGGTGGCGTCGCGCCAGTAGGCGGCGGCCTCGTCGGTGCGGTCGAGTTGATGAAAGGCCTTCGCGTACAGTGCGTAGGCGTAACCGGCGCGCGTGGAGAGAAATCGCCGGAAAAGCTGACGCATATCGGCGAGGTCTTCAAGGGCGTCCTCGAACTGGCCCATGAACACGCGCTGATAGAGCCGGACCAGGGCGACGCCGGCGCGGAGGCCGAGCGGCATCGAGATTTTCTCAAGCCGGTCAAGCATCTGGATGGCGTCCGTCAGTTCTTCGTTCTTGAACTTGGCGTAAACGAGGGCAATCTGCGTCTTTTGGAGCTGCATCGGCTGGCCGATCTGCTCAATCAGAATCCGCTGATAGATGTTGATCGCGGCGTCAAAGTTCTTCTGGCGCTCCGCGATCGACGCAAGCGCGAGCAGCGCCTGGCACCGTTCGGCCGACGAGGCGATGGGATGCCGAAATGCCGTAGTCAATTCCCTTTCGGCCGCGTTCCAGTCGTTGAGCTGGACGCTTTCCCATGCCCGCGAAGACTCACGGCCGTGAATTTTCTGGCGGCGCGTGGTGTAGGCGACGGCGCCGAGAATGGCGATGCTGAGCAAGACCGGAATTCCGATCGTGGCGGCTGTCGGCAGTCCCCAGTTGCGTCCAGAGAGCGCGGGAACGAACAGAAACGCCAGAACGAGGCCGATGGCGAAATAGAGCGCAAGCGGGCGACGATTTCGCGGCTCTGAGTCCGTGAAACAACGGTCGATAAAGGCGTCGTCAATCGTAATCACTTCACTATCATAGCATGTCGCAGCGAAACGGGCGGCCCGAAAACGACGCCCGACCCTGTTCGCGGCGTTTCACAAGGGTTTTACGACCCAATCGGTCGAGGATTGACGGGTGAGCGCGGAAGCCCCCGGCGCGTTCGTATGGGACGCGGCATTCGTGCACGGTTTGATCCGCATCGGGCACGGAGTGAGATTGAAGGAATGGCATGTCATTGAACATCTACTATGAATCCGACGCCGATGCGGCCGTACTCAAGGGCAAGACCATCGCTGTGCTCGGGTATGGAAGCCAGGGGCACGCGCATGCTCTGAATCTTCGCGATGCAGGTCATCGTGTCATCGTCGCGCAACGGCCGGGCAGCGCGAATCATGCGAGAGCGCTCGCCGACGGCTTCGAACCGGTGACGATTGCGGAGGCTGCGCGATCCGCAGATCTGTTGATCCTCGCGCTGCCGGATGAGAGGGCGGGCGACATTTTTTCGGGCGAAATCGCACCACACCTGCGCAGCGGACAGGCGCTTGGCTTCATTCACGGGTTCGCGATTCGATTCGAGCAGATCGTCCCGCCGAACGACGTTGATGTGATCATGATCGCGCCGAAGGGGCCGGGAGTGCTGGTCCGGGATGTTTACACACGCGGCGGCGGCCTCGCATGCATTCTCGCGGTGCATCAGGATGCGACAGGCGGGGCGAAACAGACGGCGCTCGCCTGGGGCGCGGGCGTCGGCGGCGGGCGCGGCGGGATGATCGAAGCGACGTTCGCCGCCGAGTGCGAGGCGGACCTGTTCGGAGAGCAGGTCGTGCTCTGCGGCGGCGTGATTGAACTCATGAAGGCGGCGTTTGAGATTCTCGTTGAGGCGGGCTTCCCGCCGGAACTGGCCTACTTCGAATGCATGCACGAGTTGAAGCAGATCACCGACATGCAGTACACCGGCGGCCTGGCGGCCATGCGGTCGCGCATCTCGGGTACGGCCTGTTACGGCGGCCTGACGCGCGGGCCGAGGCTGCTCACGCCGGACGTGCGGGCCGAGATGAAGAAAATGCTCTCGGAGATTCAGTCCGGCGCGTTTGCCCGGGAGTGGATCGCGGAGTGTCGCGGCGGGCTGGGGCAGCTCAAGGAGATGAAGACGGCGGAGGCGCGTCACGCCTCGGAGGACGCCGGCCGGACGGTTCGGAAACTCGCGGAACGGGCGGTGCCGTCGTGATAGAATGGGATCGGTTCGGTTCGACGCGGATCGATTCTGATCGGTTCGTTGTGGATCGCATCGGCTCGGCTCTGATCGATCCGGCTCGTACCGGCCGACTCCAGCGAGCCGGTCGGCCCGAGGCCTTTGTTCCGATGCGGCGCCGCCGGGGATGATCGGACGCGTCGGTTTCGCCGCTGGTTGCAAGGCGGCGGGACGGCGGTATTATTTGGGAAGAAGAAACGGGGACGTAGCTCAGTTGGGAGAGCGTCGCGTTCGCAATGCGAAGGTCGTGGGTTCGAACCCCATCGTCTCCAGTCTCACAAATCTTGCCGAACGCTTGATTTAGCGTACCGGCTCCGCGTGGAGTCGTGCGGCCTGAGGCAGAAAAAAAGCGGTACATACCGCTTTTCTGCATCATGGAGGTCGCCACGATGCCACGAAAGCGCTCTGATCATCCCATCGTTCATGCTGTCGAGAATGCCCCTGTCCCGTCCATCGTCGAGTCGTTGAAGACCGCGAGGCCGGCCCCGAGCAAACGCACCGTCGACAAGTCGGTTCGAATGCCGCGGTACAGGCTCCATAAGGCCAGCGGGCAGGCGGTGGTGTCACTATCCCGCGTCGATCACTACCTGGGCGTCTATGGTTCGAAGGAATCCCGCGAGATGTACCAACAGGTCGTCGCGCGGTGGCTCGCCGCGGGGCGGCGGATCCCCGACCCCAAGCCCGAGGCGGTTCTATCGGTCGCGGAAGTGCTGCTCATGTACCTGGAGCATTCCCAGAAGAAATACGCGGCCCGTCGGAACTTCTACAAGATCATCGCCCGGGTGAAGTCGGCGATTCGGCCGGCGCGGGAGCTGTACGGATTGACGCCGGCGGTAGGGTTCGGACCCAAGGCATTGTCGGTCGTGCGGGATAAGCTGATCGGCGAGGGGCTTTGTCGCACGACGGTGAACGATCGTATCCGCGTCGTGCGGGCAGCGATGAAGTGGGCCGTCGAGGAAGAAATCCTGCCCGGTTCGGTGTGGCATGCGCTGTCGGCGGCCAGTTTTTTACGCGCTGGGGAATCACTGGCGAGAGAACCGAGGCGGGTTCGGCCGGTCCCTGATGCCTTTGTCGACGCGACGCTCCCATATCTGCGGCCGCCGGTTCGGGCAATCGTGCAACTGATGTCCCTCTGCGGCGCTCGGCCCGATGAACTCTGCACGATGCGAACCGCCGACATCGACACGGCGGGCAAGGTCTGGGTCTACCGGCCGGCAACGCACAAGACCGATTGGAAGGGGATCGTCCGCGAGGTGTTCATCGGCCCGGAAGGGCAGGAGGTTCTACGGCCCTGGCTTCGCGCCAACCTGGCCGAGTACGTCTTCCGACCTGATGAGGACGACGCCATTCGCCGCGCGGAACTGAGCAAGGCCCGGAAGACGCCGTTATCGTGCGGCAACAAACCGGGTTCGAATCGACGGCGGCGCCCGCGCCGCAAGCCGCGCGATCGGTACACCCCCGGTTCAATCCGCCGCGCTGTCCAGCGGGCGTGTGAACGCGCGGACGCCGATGCCAAGGCCCGGATGGCTGACGAGGGGAAGGATATCCCCGACGGTCGAGTGGTGCCGACTTGGTTCCCGTACCAGCTCCGCCATAACTTCGCGACCCGAGTACGCCGTGAGGCCGGCATCGAAGCGGCCCGCGTGCTACTGGGGCATCAGGTCGGGAATGAGGCCGTGACGGCCCGCTATGCGGAGGCGGATTCATCGCTCGCGCAGGCGATCGCCTTGAAGATTGGGTAGAATTCTCACGGCCGGTTCGCTACCGGCCTATGCCCGGTCCCGCGTGCCGAACTGGCGACCTCCAGCGGCACGCGGCCCGGGCGCTCTGGAGGTCGCATCATGTCTATTCTGACCCCGCAACAACGGCTTGTTCTCAACACCGTTTCGGAACTCGCCTACGAAGGCCGCAAGTATGCAGAGGCTTGGCGCCCACCGATCCCTCTGAAATTTCATCCGACGCCGATCGCCGTTATCCGCCTGGAGCTGGCGAGATTCAACGCGACGCCGGCCGAAAATATCGACGCGGCAATCGTCTTCGCAGAGGACGCCGGCCTACTGATCCGAGTCGAGTACACGCTCAATACCGCGGCTCTGATTCACCCCGAAACCGAGGCGTCGACGCCGATTCGATGGATCACGGCCGACGGGCATGAGGCGAGAATCGAGCGGCGAAACGTGGACGGCTTCGCGTGGGTGAGTTTCTCGCGGAAGGATCAAGGGGCGGAAGGATTCATCCCCTGGGGTGGCTCAATTCGAATCAGGTTGACCGATGACGGTCTCACGCTTCCGGCGGTAAAGCTGACCCCGGCCGGCATTGCGGCGATTCGAGAGGATGAGGTCGTGACGACGGAAACGGCCAACCCAACGCCGAACGGCGCGTCGTTATCCCCGGCCGGATTCGCGAAAGCCCTGGGCATCACCACCGACACGCTCGCCGGATATGTGAAGCGGGCTGGACTCAAGACCCCATCGCGAGGCAAAGGCCGATCACATCGCTACTCGCCGTCGGATCAAGTGAAGATTGCCAGTTTCATCGTTTCAGCCGAGTCGATGGCGACGACGCACACCAAGGGCAACGCGCGCACGCTGCTCCAACGGCTTCACTCGAAAGCCGAATCTTAGACCGATAGACCGAATCTTGAACCGATAGACCGATTCTCATGCCGCCCGCGCGGCACGCGGTAATTCCGTGCGCATATATTTGAGCATGATCGACACGACATGCGAAAACCTGATGCCGTTGAATCGCGCGAGAATCCCCGGCAACCCGTCCATCGCGACCCGATGGCGATGGATTACCAAGGGCGTCCGTGGGGTGAGATTGGAATCTATGGTTGTCGGTGCGACTCGGTACACGAGTGCCGAGGCCGTGGCTCGATTCATTGCGGCAATGAACGATCCGGGAACGGTTCCCGATCCGGCCCGGCCAGCGGCCGAGGTCGCAAACGGCCGATTGATGGCAATGGGTGCTTAGAAATGAAAACGGCCGCGCACTTCCCAGCTCGCGGCCGTTTTCGCTTGACGGTGGAACATGAACGCTATCGCAAAGCATGAGCAATGTCAACTTCCCCTCTTCGAATTCGCGAGGACTTCGCAGGCGGCGGCGGCACGGATCGCGCCCGTCACGGGCACGCTCGCCGCACGGATTCGGGAGGCGATTCAGGCTGCTGGATTCGGCGGGCTCACCGACGAAGAGGGGTGCCGACAAACGGACATCTCGCAAAACTCGTATCGGCCGCGAAGGGTTCAGCTCGAGCGCGATGGCCTGATCTTCAGGACGACTCGGACCCGACCGACGGCCAGCGGGTGCGCGGCCGTGATTTTCGTCTCACGCGAGCACTTCACGCCGGGTGCGGAGGTGGCGCAATGAAATCGCAGGCGCTGACCCATCCCAAGACGCTCCGGCTCGCGAAGCTGCTCCAGCTCGAACGCTGGGGCGCTGTTGGCATTTTGGAGATGCTATGGCAATTTGCGGCGACGCACGCTCCCGACGGCAACCTATCCCGTTTCGACGCGATCGACCTGGCTGAGGCGGTATTCTGGGCCGGCGACGCGGAGAAATTGCTCGAGGCGCTTGTCGCGTGCGGTTTTGTCGATCGGCATCAGTGCTGCGACCGGCACCGCATGGTCGTTCACGATTGGAGCGATCACCTACAAGACAACGTGCGCCGGCGACTTCAACGGGCGAATGAGGGCGTCGATTATCCGTGCAACGACCCCCGACGCACCGCCGACGCACGGGCAGCGGCCGACCAGTGTACGGACGGCGCACGTGCGCCGTCCGTACAGC
>CALLKH010000135.1 GCA_938008425.1 uncultured Planctomycetaceae bacterium
GGCAGACCCGTCGTTCTCCGCAGCGACTCAACGGACGCCGAGAGATCCTCCGGCAATGCCGCGCGAACACCCGTCGTCCCCTGCACCGAAACGTAATAGAGAAAACCAGAAGCCGACTCGCCGATTCGCCGGCGCCGCGGCTCGTCCGTGGTCGGCGCGACGAGCATGGCCAGGCGCAGCCCCCTCGCGGCGACGCACGCCCGAAGCGCCGGCGCCTCCTCCAGTGAGAGATCGGGAATGATCAGGCCGTCGACGCCGCTATCGGCCGCCCGTTCAACGAACTCGGCTGCGCCGATTCGATAGACGATCGATGCCGAAACCATGCCCAGTATCGGCTGGCTGATTCGATCGCGCACGCCGCGGATCATTTCGAACACCTGTGCCACGCGCACGCCCTTCGCCAGCGCCGAACTGAACGCCTGCTGGATCACCGGCCCGTCCGCGATCGGATCGGAGAACGGGATACCGATCTCGAATCCGCGAACGCCGAGCCCTGACAACTTCAGCAACACCTCTTCCGTGGCGGCAAGCGACGGATAGCCGGCCGGTATGAACGGCCACAACCCCGCCGGCTGGTTCGCAAGCGCATGATCGATGCGGTTGCCGTCGCCGCGACCCGATTCTTGTGTAGGGTCAGCCAATGTCCCGCCCTCGCAGCCGTGCCACTTCGACGCAGTCCTTGTCACCCCGCCCCGACAGATTAATGACGATGGTTCGATCGGAGCCGAGCGTCGGCGCAATTTTCATCGCATAAGCGACGGCGTGGGCGCTTTCCAGCGCCGG
Organism: uncultured Planctomycetaceae bacterium; assembly: GCA_938008425.1. GTDB lineage: Bacteria > Planctomycetota > Phycisphaerae > UBA1845 > UTPLA1 > JADJRI01. The sequence goes on from CALLKH010000135.1 coordinate 784, forward strand.
GATGATCCCTTCGATGCGACTCAGCGTCTCGAACGCGCTGAGCGCCTCGTCATCCGTGATGCTGACATACTCCGCCCGGCCGCTCCCGGCCCAGTAGGCATGCTCCGGACCGACACCGGGATAGTCGAGCCCCGCGGAGACGGAATGGACCGGCGAAGTCTGGCCGTCGTCGTCCTGCAGGACGAGCGTCTGCATGCCATGTAGCACGCCGCTTCGGCCGCGGGCAATCGTGGCCGCATGGCGGGCGTCGAGTCCCTCACCGGCGGCTTCAACGCCGATGAGCCGAACTTCGGTGTCTGCCACGAAGGGCGCGAAAATGCCGGCGGCGTTACTGCCGCCGCCGACGCAGGCGATGACGGCGTCGGGCAATCGGCCGGTGAGTTCGAGGGCCTGTCGGCGTGCTTCCCGCCCGATCACGGACTGAAGATCGCGCACGAGCATGGGAAAGGGGTGCGGGCCCATCACCGAACCGATGACGTAATGAGTGTGGTTCACCGTCGCGATCCAGTCGCGCATGGCCTCGTTGATGGCGTCCTTCAGCGTCCGCTGCCCGGATTCAACGGGCACGAGCTTCGCACCCAGCAGTTCGATTCGATAGGCGTTGAGCCGCTGGCGGCGAACATCTTCAGCCCCCATGTAGACCACGCAGTCGAGACCGAATACGGCGGCGGCCGTCGCGGTTGCGACGCCGTGCTGTCCCGCCCCGGTCTCGGCGATCACCCGCGTCTTGCCCATGCGCCGGGCGAGCATGACCTGGCCAAGGGTGTTGTTGATCTTGTGGGCGCCGGTGTGATTGAGGTCTTCTCGCTTGAGGTAGATGCCCGCTCCGCCAAGTTGCTCCGTCAGGCGGCGGGCGAAGTAGAGCGGGCTCGGCCGGCCGACATACTGGCTCAGGTAGGAATCGAGTTCGGACCAAAACGCCAGATCCTGCCGGACCGACGCGTAGGCTCTCTCCAGTTCATGCACCGCCGCCATGAGGGTTTCCGGCACGAACTGCCCGCCGAACTCCCCGAATCGGCCGGCCGCATCGGGCCATGTTTGCGTAGCGGACTGTTTCTCGGACATGGTCAGCCTCGATCCCTGTGTCTGCCTCCCTATCGACCGGATTCGCCGTCGGAAACCCTCAAACATTGTTGTTTCTAGGGCCGTCGACATCCGATAGGATAGGCACTATGGCATCGAAATCATACGGTTTTGAGACCGCTGAGACGTTTCGTTCACCCACCGTTCGGCAGCTATCGGTCTTTCTCGACGATCGCGTCGGCGCCCTGCTGCGGGTCTTTCAGGCCTTCGAAGGGAAGGATATTCGCGTCGTCGCCATGTCGGTGGTTCACGCCATCGACTGCGCCATCGTACGCCTGATCTGCGACGACTGCGACGCCGCAAAAAGCGCTCTGACCGAGCGCGGAATTCCGTTGAGCGAAACCGAGCTTGTCGTCGTGGAAGTTCCCCACGGCCACGGCCTGCGGTCAATCTGCTCCGCGCTGCTCGCGGGCGAGGTCAACATCGACTACGCCTACCCGCTTCTCACCCGACCGACGGGCCGGGCGGCGCTGGCGATTCACACCGATGAAGTCGAGACGGCGGTGCGGCTGCTGATGAACCGGCAGTTCACGGTGATGACGGAAGAGGACCTGGGGCCTGGGCCGATTCGATAAGGCGATCAATCAAGTTCGCTGCAACCCAGGCGAATCATCGAATTCCACCGCGTTGCGGTCGCACTCCCCTGTCCAACGCTGAATCGTCCGGCGTCTTCCGGGCTTTATTGTCCGATCGATGCGGCCGTATTACCATTCCATCATGGGTTGCACGTTTGAAACCCACCGGCTGACGAATCGTCTCCCTCTGGCTGAACGATCGACGG
>CALLKH010000136.1 GCA_938008425.1 uncultured Planctomycetaceae bacterium
TCATGCCGTAGCGTGAACGATTCGCAGTCGGGATAAGTGAAGGTCGAATTCTGAAAAAGCGGCGGTGCAGCCGCACCCTCGTACCGCTCGCGGTTCTCCGCGTAGTGCACGCAGAGCGTCTCAAATCCGGGCTGATGTTCACGCGTCACGACCGCCTCCTCATCGCTTCACAAATCGGCAAACTCAAGCGAACGACGCCGTATCGTAACGCCGCCGGGGCGGTGCGTCGCGACGATCCGGATGTTACAATTCGCCCCATGGCCGAGTGTCCAAGATGTCGAACCGCGATACCGATGGAGCGCCGTCTTCTTCGCAATTGGGCGTGGGCCAAGTGGCGCTGCATGGGCTGCGATTCCACACTGGGGTTCAGCATGAAGCGGCGCATTCTCATCGCGGCCGTCTTCGCCCCGCTCGGCGGTGTCATCGGATTCATGACGACCAGCGGCGTCAGATTCGGCTCAATGTGGGTCTGGCTTCTCGCGGTGATCTCGATTTCGATCGCCGGCACCATCCTCGCGATGAAACTGGAGGGCATCGTCGTCGTTGAACCCCGCGGCCTCTTCTGCGAGGGCTGCGGTTACAATCTCACCGGAAATACCACCGGCGCCTGCCCGGAGTGCGGCCGCGTGATGCCGATCGCTCCGGCCGTCGCTACTTCCACAGTCCCTGTCGCCAAGCCCCTCCCGGACAACACCCCCACATGATCGTCATCATCGATAACTACGACTCGTTCACCTACAACCTCGTCCAGCGGCTTGGCGAGATCGGCCTCGACGACCCGACGCTCAATCACGAAATCCGCGTCCATCGAAACGACGAAATCACCGTCGAAGGAATCGCCGAAGCAAGGCCGACGCACCTCATCATCTCGCCCGGCCCCTGCACCCCGCGCGAGGGCGGCATCAGCAACGACGCGATCAAACACTTTCACGACAAGATCCCCGTCCTCGGCGTCTGCCTCGGCCACCAGTGCATCGGCCACTCGTTCGGCGCAACCGTCGACCGCGCCCCGCGCATCATGCACGGCAAGACGAGCGAAATCCTCCACGACGGCCGCACGATCTACCGCGGCCTTTCAAATCCGTTCGTCGCCACGCGCTACCATTCGCTGATCATCCTTCGCGAGACGCTTTCGGCCGAGTTCGAAATCACCGCGTGGACCAGCGAGGACGAGATCATGGGCGTGCGACATCGCACCGCGCCGCTGGAGGGCGTGCAGTTTCATCCGGAGAGTTTTCTCACCGTCGAGGGCGCCCGCCTGCTCTCGAATTTCATCCGCCAGTAACCCGGAGAGGCCCGAGGCGCATTGTTCACCCGACTCTTCCAGTGGATCACCGGTGGGCGCGATCGGCGCCGGGCACGGCTGCTCGCGGAGCCGTTCCCCGAGTCGTGGATGCCGTACGTCCTCCGCGGCGCGCATCACTACCGCCAACTGACCGCCGAGGACCAGGCACAGCTGCTTCGAAGCGTGCGGATTTTCGTCGCCGAAAAATCGTTTCTCGGCTGCGCGGGGGTGGAAATCACCGATGAGGTCCGGGTGATCGTTGCGGCCGGCGCATGCCTGCTCCTGCTCGGTCTACCCGATCTGGACGTGTTCCCCCGTCTGCGCGAGATCATCATTTATCCGCACGATTTCAAGGAGACCATCGAAGCGATCGGCCCCGACGGCGCCCGCTACAACATCGAACGCATTCGCGCCGGCGAGGCGTGGCGGCGCGGGCCGGTGGTGCTCGCCTGGAACAGCGTGGCGCATTCGATCCAGGGCCCGCGCGACGGCTACAACGTCATTCTGCACGAATTCGCCCACGTGATCGATCTTCAAAACGGCGAGGCCGACGGCGTGCCGCCGCTTTCGCCTCCTGAACTGCGCCAGCGATGGAAGTCTGTCTTCTTTGGAGAGTATCGCGAGTTCGTCGACCAGCAGCGCTACGGCGGAATGAGCTTCATCGATCCCTACGGCGCGACCGATCCGGCCGAATTCTTCGCGGTCGCAACTGAGCACTTCTTCGAGCAGCCGGGTGAAATGAAAGTCACGCACCCCGCGCTCTACAAGCTCTTCGTCGACTTCTATCGCCGCGATCCGCTCGCGTGGACCACGCCGTCGCAATCACGCTGGTTTCGCCGCGGCGCGCGATGAGCCTCTGTCGGCGCGATTGACCGGTTCGTCGTGCTCGTCGGACGCTACTCCATTCGAGTGACGCCATCGGGCGATTCGGACTAAAGCGCCTGCTTCGGGCCGAAAAACTCATAGTGAATCCGCGACGCATCGACCTTCAGCTCATTCAGGCCGCGCAGCAATCCCGCCATGAAGGGCTTTGGACCACAGAAATAGAATTCCGTATCGCCCGGAGAAACGAACTTGCCCAGCAGCGACACATCAATAAACCCCGTGCTGTCGCAGCGCCGCATGGCGAGATCGTCCTCGAGCGGCGCGTCATAACGCGTGTGCAATCGAATGTTCGGGAACTCCGCCGCGATTTCTCGCGCCTCGTCGGCCAACGCATGAAATCGACTGTTGCGAGCCGCATGAACAAAATGAACCGGCGTCTGTACCCGGTGATGGGCCAGGCTCTTGAGCATCGACATGAGCGGAGTGATGCCGATTCCACCCGAGATCAGCGCAAGCGGACGATCATTGACCTCGAGCGGATTGAGCGTGAACACGCCGCATGGCGGTCCGAGCTCAAGCACGTCACCTTCCTGAACGGAGTCGTGCAGGTAGTTCGACACCACACCGGACGGCCCGTCCGATCCCGAAGCCGTCTCGCGCTTCACGCTGATGCGATAATGCCCGATGCCCGGACGATCCGACAGGCTGTAATTTCGAGGCGATGTCGGCGCCGAGGAACTGTCGATCCTGACGGTGATGTACTGCCCCGGCAGGAATGCCGCCAATTCGCCCCCGTCAGCGGGACGCAGGTAGAACGACGCGACGAGTTCATTCTCCGGATGCTTCCGCTCAACGACGAACCGCCGATAGCCTCTCCACCCGCCGACCGCCGCCGACTGCCCCGCGTAGATCTGGGCCTCGCGCTTGATGAACGCATTCGCCAGAAACCCGTAGGCATCCCGCCAGGCCTCCATCACCTCCTCGGTCGCCGCGTCGCCGACCACGTCCTTGACGGCCGCGAGCAGATGTCGGCCGACGATGGGATAGTGCTCCGGCTCGATGCCGAGTGAGCAATGCTTCTGCGCGATCAACTCGATGGCCGGTTGGATTGCGTCAACATTGTCGATCTCGGCCGCATAGGCGCAAATCGCGCCGGCCAGCGCCCGCTGTTGTCCGCCGGAATGCTGATGGGCTGGATTGAAATATGCCTGCACCTCTGGATTCGCGGCAAACATCAGTGAATAGAAACGCGTGGTGATTACCTCCGCGCACGCGGCGATCGCCGGGGCGGTCGCCTTCACAATTCGAATCGTCTTTTCGCTCAGCATGGAATCTCACGGACCTCCCGCTATGTTAGAGCGTTATGTCTCAACCGCGCTCGGTGGAAGCCCGCACGCTCTCAGTCAAGATGACGCACCAGAACATAGCAATTGAATTCTACATGTCAAGGTGTAGAATTGGGTTGATGAACGAGGATCCTCGCCCATGCTGTCGAAGTCCGCTGAATACGCCCTGAGGGTCGCGGTGTGGCTGGCGCAATCGCCGGACCGGTCCGCATCAGCCGATCATCTTGCGGAGGTCACAAAGATCCCGCGCAGGTACTTGCACAAAGTGGTGCAGGATCTCGTTCGGGCCGGTCTTGTGCGATCCCAGCCCGGTCCCGGCGGAGGATATGCCTTCGATCAGTCACCCGAAAAGACGACGATCCTGGATATCGTCAACGCGGTCGCACCGCTGGAGCGAATCACGCAGTGCCCGCTCGGCCTGCCGTCCCACACGCGGCTGTGTCCACTGCATAAGGAACTCGACAACGCCTACGCCGCGACAGAGAAAGCCCTGTCCCGCGTGACCATCGCCCAGTTGCTTCGCTCCACCAGTACAATCGTCCCCCTGTGCAACGATCCTCGAAAGCCCCGCAGATGACGATCGCCTGGTCGCAGACAAAAAAAGACCCGGAGCGGCGATCGATCCACCGCCGCTCCGGGCCTTGTCTGACTCTCAATTTAATCGGCGATTACTTGCGCCGCTTGCGCTGCGCCGGAACCGAGCTGCTCTTCATCGCCTCGATCCGAGATCGAAGCACGCTCGCCTCTTCGTAGCGTTCCTCAAGCACCGCCTTCTCCAGTTCGGCTTCGAGGCGCTCGACCGGATCCATCGGCATCCGCGCCGCAATTT
>CALLKH010000137.1 GCA_938008425.1 uncultured Planctomycetaceae bacterium
CATTGGTCCGCGTTGGATAGAGCCAGTAGTCGTCGCTGTCGCCGCCGTCGGCCGCAGGATGATGATAAGCGGCTTTGTACCACTCATTTTCGCTCGGCAGAAAAAACCGGGCGTTCGCGGATCTAACTTCACTCACACCGTTGCCGACCGTGTACACACCGGATTCCGTGCCGCCGGCGCCCTGGCCGTTGTGCAGCCAGTTGATGAACCGCATGGCGTTGAAGAAATTGACATAGTTTACCGGCTTATTGCCCATGTTGGGCTTGGTGTTGTACTTGCTGCCGGCCGGCGCTCCGGGCGTCCTTGTAATTCCGCCGGCGACGAATTGCCCCATGAAATTGTGATAGATCGCGTTCGGGTTGACCCCGTTCGGATCCACCGTGTTCAGGTATGTGGCGTATTGGGCGTTGGTCACTTCGGTGGTCGCGATTCGGTACACATAATCGACCCGCCCGATCATGGGTGTAAGCGACGAGTCGTTCAACGGGTCCGGCGCGTTCCCCGGATTGCCTATCACCGCCCAGTCAAACTCAACGCTGCCGGCGCGAAGCGAGGAGGGCGCACACAGCACCGGCAAAGCCATGGCCACGAGAGCGGCGACTGCCCGCGACCTGTTAGAGCCAAACATACGGCACTCAATCATGATCCGAACCCTTTACGATCTCTGACTTGGCCCCAATCAGGTGAGCGATCTCGCACCGCCGCGCATTCCGCATCTGCGTCGCAAAAGGACAACCGCACCCATCAAGACGAGCGACAGCGATGATGGTTCCGGGATCGGACTCGCGACGCGGAAGCCTATTCCGGAACTTATGCGGCCAGGATCTGCCAATTGAAATCGACTCGAATCCTGAAAGTCCTCAAAAGGTCTCCAAGAACCGCCCCGAGATTGCCGGTCCTGGGTGATGCTGAGCCGTTCTATCCACTCCCACACGTTGCCGCCCTGATCGTACGTGCCGTAGTAGCTTCGGCTCAGCGGCCCCGCCGAACCGACGGTCGTGACATTGCCGCTGCCTGTTCCATTCCAATTGGCCTGTCCGAGGTGGTTGGTCACGTTGAACCCGGGATTCGAAATATCCCCCACCGCGTTCGCCGTCGCGGGAATCGGATGAACATTGGTCCGCGTTGGATAGAGCCAGTAGTCGTCGCTGTCGCCGCCGTCGGCCGCGGGATGATGGTAGGCGGCTTTGTACCACTCATTTTCACTCGGCAGGAAAAATCTGGCGTTGGCGGACCGGACCTCAGTCGAGCCGTCGCCGACCGTGTACGCGCCGGATTCCGTGCCGCCGGCGCCCTGGCCGTTGTGCAGCCAGTTGATGAATCGCATGGCGCTGCGAAAATTCACGTAATTGATCGGTTTGTCGCTCATACTTGGCTTGAGTCGGTACTTGTCGCCCGCCGGCGCGCCGGGCGTTAACGTGATGCCGCCGACGACGAATTGCCCCATGAAATTGTGATAAATCGCGTTCGGATTGACGCCGTTCGGATCGACCGCGTTCAGGAATGCGGCGTACTGGGCGTTGGTCACCTCGGTCGTCGCGATCCGGTACACATAATCGACCCGGCCGATCATCGGCGCGACCTGGGTAATGTTCAGCGGGTCCGGCGCGTTCCCCGGATTGCCGATCACCGCCCAGTCAAACTCAACGCTGCCGGCGCGAAGCGAGGACGGCGCGCACAGCACCGGCAAAGCCATGGCCACGACACCCAACGACCATCGGCCGCAGACCCGGCGCATCCATTTGAAATTCGATTTCCCGATTACCATGGATTCGGCCCTTCTTGCGGCGAAGCGTGCCCGTTAATGACGCTCCCCGGATGCCCCACTGTCGCCACCCCAAGATAACAAATGCCCCTGGGAATTGCGAGAGATTCCGGCCGGGGGCCGACCGGGTTTCCGACGGAGGGAATATGGGGCCGGGGGAGATTGGTATGACGCCCGAAGTCGACTCGCCCGGGCCGCTTCCAACGGCTATTCCCATCGGGGGCGCATCCCAGGCCGTTTCAACGGCCTTTCCCGCCGCAGGCGGGCCACAGGCCAGTCGTTTACGACTGGTGAACGGCGACCCCACGCCCGTCCCCAGCGCGTTTCAACGCGCTTGCCCATTCGCGCGGGGCCTCCGGCGGCAGCGGGAAGCCCCGGAAGGGGCGGAAGAGTCCAGCCCACGGCTCGCGCCGTCGGCTACATTCTGTCGCCGCTGCCGCGGCTGAGTCGCGAATCGAACACCGTCCGTCTTCGCATGCCCACGCGAACGGCCGTGGGGATGGCACCCAAATCATTTCGGCGCCCGCTTCCTGCGGCGCGTGAACGGAATTCGCAGCGTGTACAGCCCGTCGCTCAGTTCGCTCTGCACCGGGTAGCCGCACTTGTGGAAAATGCGCAGCATGCCCTGGTTCGTCAGCATCACCTCGGCCGTGAACCCGGTGATGCCGTGGGCGACCGCCGTGTCGGCCAGCGTTCGCATCAGGATCGTGCCGATGCCCTTGCCCTGGTCCTCGTCGCGCACGAGAAACGCCGCCTCGGCGAAGGTGTTGCGCGGATCGCGGCTGTAGTGGGCGATGCCCATGAGCTGCCCGCTCGCGTCTGAATCCGACAGAACGACGAGTGCCATATCGGCGTCATAGTCCACCCGCAGAAACTCCTGGAGCTTCTCGTGCGGCATGGCCCGGATCATCCGGAAGAAGCGGTAGTGAACCGATTCCTCCGAGAGCTTGTAGAACATGTCGCGCAGCAGCGGCTCATCGGTGATCTTGAGCGGCCGCAGAAACGCGCTTCGGCCGTCCTTCAGCGTGACCCACTGCTCCAGATCCTCCGGATAGACCGCCGTCTTCACCGGGATTTCGATCTGGTCGGGATAGATCAGCTTGCGCGCCTTCGCCTCGGCCACGAGCCACGGCCGGAACCGGGCGTCGGCGATCTGGATCAGCGCCATCGCCCGCTCGCGCACGCTCTTGCCGTGCAGGTAGGCGACGCCGTGCTCGGTGACGACGTAGTGCACGTCGCCCCGGCTGGTCACGACGCCGGCGCCGTCCTTGAGCCGCGGCACGATGCGCGAAATGGCGCCGCCCGCGGTGGTCGACGGCAGCGCGATGATCGGCTTGCCCTCCTTCGACCGGGCGCTGCCGCGAATGAAATCAACCTGCCCGCCGATTCCGCTGTAGAACGTCTCGCCGATGGAATCCGAGCAGACCTGGCCCGTCAGATCGACCTCGATCGCCCCGTTGATCGACACCATGCGGTCATTGCGCGAAATGACGAATGGATCGTTCACATATTCCGTGGGATGAAACTCGACCATCGGATTGTTGTTGACGAAATCGTAGAGCCGGCGCGAGCCGATGACGAAGCTGGCGATGATCTTCCCGCGGTGCAGCGATTTCGCGCTGTTGTTGATCACGCCGGCCTCGATCAGCGGAATGACGCCGTCGCTGAACATCTCGGTGTGAATGCCGAGATTCTTGAAGCCCGTCAGGTTGTGCAGGACGGCGTCCGGGATGCTCCCGATGCCGAGCTGGAGCGTCGAGCCGTCTTCGATCAGGTTTGCAATGTGGCGGGCGATGCGCCGCGAGAGTTCGTCGGGCTTGCCCATGGTGAGTTCGAAGAGCGGCACGTCGCACGGCACCATGATGTCGATGTCGCTCTCGTGGATGAAATTGTCGCCGAGAACGCGGGGCATCTGCTCGTTGACCTGCGCGATGATCACCGGCGCCATGTCGGCCGCCGCCTTGCCCACATCGCACGAGATGCCGAAGCTGCAATAGCCGAACTCGTCCGGCGGGCTGACCTGAAGGATCGCCGCGTCGATCATCAGCCGGCGCGAGCGGAACAGCTCGGCGATTTCGGAAAGAAAGACCGGCGTGTAGTCGGCGCGGCCTTCCTTGACCGCCTTTCGAACGTTCTCGCCGATGAAGAAGGCGTTGTGGCGGAATCGACCGGCGTGGCGCGGCTCGACGTAGGGCGCCGGGCCGAGCGTGAGAATGTGGACGATTTCGACGTCGGTCAGATCCTCGCGCGCCGTCAGCGCGGAGACGAGAATCTGCGGAACGGCCGGCCCGCTGCTGAAGAAGATGCGCTGGCCGTGCTTGATGCCCGCGACGGCCTGCTGGGGCGTGCGGATTTTTTCGCGATACCGCTGCTGCCAGGGTGCGAGTTTCTTGACGGGCGGGCTTTGTGTGGCTTCAAACATAGCATTTTCCGTGGCCCCGCGGGGCCGGTCAGGCGTTGGCGCGGATATTCCATGTAACACACTCGCAATCCGCGTGCCGATCGTCAATGATGATTCGGCGCAAAAATCGCCCCTGAAGCCCGGGCGGATGCGACGGACCTTCAAGGGGATCAATCCATGGCGGGTTACTCCGGAACACCCCTGCCGAAAAAGCTGGGAATCATGGAAAACGGGAGC
>CALLKH010000138.1 GCA_938008425.1 uncultured Planctomycetaceae bacterium
GTCGATCCCCCGCCGTACGCCGAAGTCGCAGATTCGACGTGCCTCGATAGGTCCGCCCTGATCAGACCCAGATGCGTCTTCCGGCCTAGCTTCACGGCCCGCGCCTCGTCAGGACCCGGAGGACAATCTGATCGGAATCCCGAATCCGCCTCCTGCCGACTCAGTTGCAGCCAGCGTCCCAGCCGCCGTTTGCAGCCGCCAACATAATCGGCCGAACGAGTTCGACTCTAAACTCATTCAAACCCCTCCCGCCGCTCGACTTCGGACAGCGAACCCATGTTCGATTCCATGCCAATCGTGACACGCATCCGCATTCCGATTGTCTGGGTCCTGAATCAGCGACGGTCCCTACTCAGGTTGTGACACGCTGAATCCAACCTGAGAACGAATCTCGCTCTCACACAATCTCGTGCAAAGGATTTAGATTACAGATTTCGTATTCTGGATTAGCAGGTGAATCTCCGCTGTGCTTCGTACCGCGCGTGCGCTCCCTCGCACAGCATCGCCTCATGTCATGGAGTCAGATCATGAAATCCGAATGCTGCCGATTGATTGTGGTCTCACTCGTGAACACCATGACCCTCATCACGTGTTCCGGATGCGAGTCCGGCGTGCCCGCCGGTATGGGTCTGCCTGGACTCCCGGGCGAAACCGGTCCAAAGGGCGATGCCGGACCCGCGGGACCCGTTGGACCTGCCGGACCGCAGGGCCCCAAGGGTGATCCCGGCGAGGCGGGGCCTCAAGGCCCCCCGGGCTCCGACGCATCCGTGACCGCCGGCAATGGCATCAATCTCCTCAACGGCGAGCTCTCGCTCGACACCGACATCATCGACGGACTGTGCTGGAGCCGCCTTGGCAACGCGGGGACCGATCCCGCAATCGACTGGCTTGGCACGACAGACGATCGGCCCATGGTATTTAAGACGAATTCACTGAAGCGCTTCGAAATCCAGGGTGGCGGCAATGTGAACATCGGTGATCGCTCCGTGGTCGCCGCGCTCGCATTCGCACCCTCCACGAGCGCTGGGAATAACATTGCGATCAGCCTCCAGACCCCGAGCAGCAGCATCTCAAAACTGCGCATCTATGAGGATCGGATTCATGTTGTAACCGGCCGGTTCGGCATCGGCCGCGATCCGACGACAAACCACCTTGAAGTCAACGGCAACGCTTCCAAGGCAGCGGCCGGCGACTGGCTCGGCAACTCCGATCGCCGCATCAAGACCGACATCGAGACGGTGACCGGCGCTCTCGACACGCTTGACCGCGTTCGACTCGTCAGCTTCCGCTACACCGATGACTACCGCGCGACCCACACGGGCGTGATGGACCGGCCGTATCTGAATGTCATCGCACAGGAGTTCCAGGAAGTGTTCCCGGACTACGTGCAGGGCAGCGGCGAATACCTGCCGAATGGCGAGGAGATTCTTCAGGTCGATCCCTTTCCGCTGACGATCTACGCGGCGGCGGGCGTGCAGGAACTCCACAAGCGAATCCAGGAGCAGCAGAAGAGAATCCAGTCGCTTGAGACGCGAATCGAATCGCTGGAGGCGGCGATCAGAATCGGTGCGATTGAACGGTAAACGGGACTCTGAGGGCAGATCCGTTGGCATCAGCGGGGCTGGAGTACCCGAGCAAGCGAACCCATCGCCGATTCTGCGACATCCAGTTTCGCTCTGCCGCCTTAGGTCGATCTCGTCAATCCACCGTCGACCCTGAGATTCTGCCCCGTGATGTACCTCGCGCCATCCGAAAGCAGAAACGCAGCCGTCTCGGCGATTTCATCCATCGTGCCGTATCGGCCCATCGGAATCCGGCCGCGAAATGCCTCTTTCTCAGGCAGGCTGTCGATGAATCCGGGAAGAATGTTGTTCATTCGAATGTTGGCCGAAGCAAATTCGTCGGCGAAGAGTTTCGTGTAGGCGGCAAGCGCGGCGCGCATCGCGGCGGACGTAGGAAATGCGGGATCAGGTTCAATCGCTGCGAATGAAGAGACGTTGACAATCCCCCCACCGCCGCGGCTCTGCATGATCGGTGCGACCAGTCGCGCCATTCGTACGACATTCATAAAATAGACATCCATCGCCCGATGCCAGTCGTCGTCGGAGATCTCCAGCAGCTTGCCCTTCGGACCATGGCCGGCGCTGTTGATGACGGCGTCGATGCCGCCGTATGCCGACATCGCGGCATCGACCAGCCGCTTGAGATCGGCCGGTTCAAGATTGGAGCCGGTCACGCCGATGCCACCCAACTCGCGGGCAAGCGCCTCGCCGCGGCCGGAGGATGAGAGAATTGCCACGCGGTATCCGAGATCGGCCAGCTTCCGTGCGATGGCCGCCCCCATGCCGCTTCCCGCGGCGGTGATGAGTGCGACCTTGGCGTCTTGAGCGACTGGCATGGTGGGTCTCCTTGCGATTCGAACGATCGTCAGTGTACGGCGGGCAGATTCTAGTCGAACTCCGGTGGGCCCGGGGCGACCCCGAAGCGCAGACGAGAAAGAAGCAGTTCCGGAATCAGAATCGACTGAGGCACGGCAGCTTTCAACCCCACCCACCGCTTCCCGAGCGAACCCGGACAAAGGAACCCTCAATACAAACCGAATCCGAGGGAACCGGCATAATCGGCCGCCAATTGCCGTAAACGGACGTCCTAATCGAGGTCACAGACCTTCCGGGAGTGGACAATTCACCCGATCCCCCTTACCATCCGAAGTATTCAACTGGGTATGACGCCGTTGGATGACTGCTTGGCTCTGATGACTTCACGAGGACGCAACCCGCGTCCGGGACATTCGACGGCACCTTCCACTCTCACCCAGACTCCACAGGACACACAATGAAATTCGAAGAACTCGGACTGGCCGAGCCCCTCCTTCGCGCGGTCCTCGCCGAAGGATACGAAACTCCAACCCCCATCCAGGTCCAGTCGATCCCGCACGTGCTCGCGGGCCGCGACCTTCTCGGCTGCGCCCAGACCGGCACCGGCAAGACGGCGGCCTTCGCCCTCCCGATCCTTCACCGATTGCATCATAAGAATGGCGCCCAGTCCCGGGTCCGACCGATCCGAGCCCTGATCCTCGCGCCGACGCGCGAGCTTGCCTCGCAGATCGGCGACAGCTTTCGCACCTACGGTCGCCACACCGGGCTGCGCGGCCTCGTCATCTTCGGCGGCGTCAACCAGAACCCGCAGACCGCAGCCCTTCACTCCGGTCCCGACATTCTCGTCGCCACGCCGGGCCGACTGCTCGACCTGATGAACCAGGGCTACGTCGATTTGCGTTCGGTCGAGGTGCTCGTTCTCGACGAGGCCGATCACATGCTCGACATGGGATTCATCCACGACATTCGCAAGATCGTCGCCAAGGTGCCCAAGGCGCGGCAGTCGCTGTTCTTTTCGGCGACGATGCCCCCTGAGATTCGCAAGCTGGCCGACAGCATCCTGGTGAATCCTGTCAGCGTGCAGGTCGCACCGGTTTCATCGACCGCCGAGAACGTCGATCAGTCGATCTACCACGTGAAGAAGAAGAACAAGCCCGCACTGCTGGCCCACCTGCTCTGCGATACGCAGTTCTTCCGATCGCTGGTCTTCACCCGGACCAAGCACGGGGCGAACAAGGTCGTTCGAGACCTCGCCCGCGCCGGCATCTCAAGCGAGGCAATTCACGGCAACAAGAGCCAGTCGGCCCGCGAGCGCGCCATCGAGAATTTCAAGTCGAGCAAGACGCACGTGCTTGTCGCGACCGACATCGCCGCGCGCGGACTGGACATCGACGACATTTCGCACGTGGTGAATTTCGACCTGCCGAACGTGCCCGAGACTTACGTACACCGCATCGGCCGCACGGCCCGGGCCGGCGCGTCGGGTGTGGCCGTCTCATTCTGCGATCCCGACGAGCGCGGACACCTTCAGGCGATCGAACGACTGACGCGCAAGACTATCCGCGTCATCCACGAGCAGCCCGAGTACCCCGCGACCGTCGAAACCCACGACGGCCATCCGCGCCCGCACCAGCATCAGCATCCGCAGCGACACCAGCCCCGACGGGCGAAGCCGGCTTCGCCCTCCACCCGTGTCGATAAGCCCTCGCGAAGCCACGGCGCCCCGCGTTCGATCGACGCGATGCCGCCGAGACGTGAACGGGCAGCCGCAAACGGCGCGCCCGGGCGCCGGCGGCGTCAAACCGGCCCGGCATACGCCATGGCCCGACGGCATCAGCAGGATCAGCCCGCACAGGCTGGATCGGTGAGCCACGCCACATCGCGGCCGCAGCGGGAAACGGTGAAGGGCGAATCAACGCCGGTCCCGACGGCGCACAATCGCGACGGCGGTTCGCCGCGCACCAACCAGAAGCCGTCGAACGACGGCCATCGAGCTGACTCCCCCAGGCCAGTTCGAAACCGCCGGCGACGGAATCGCGGACCACGCAAGTAGGCCGGCCCAGTTCATCCAAGCTTAGTCAGTACAAGAAAAGGCCCGGGCGATTGCCGCCCGGGCCTTTGTTGTTTCAACCTTGGGAATCCTGTGATGGTCGGATACAGGTGCAGCCGGCCCATCAACACGAATCAGGGCCGGGCTGTCGCCGCCTCGTGGCATCTCACTGCCAATCGAGAATCCTCTGAGCAGAGGGCTCTACGCCTTCCTTCGCTTCTCTCCGCCCCGGGGACGGGTCGGCTCTGATCTTCCGATTCGTCGCCGACTTGATCGCCGGCGGAAGCCGAGGCCTGCGCCGCAGAGGCTGAGCATCCCGATCATTTCGATCATCGACGCCCCGGCGCCGCAGCTTCCTCCGTTGATGTAGATGTTCACCACATCCGGATCAAACGGCTGCGGTTCATTCGGATCGTCCTGGTCGTTCGGATCCG
>CALLKH010000139.1 GCA_938008425.1 uncultured Planctomycetaceae bacterium
CCGACTGTGCCGCGGGCTCGGGCACTTATCAGGGCGATGACACCCTGTGTTCGCCGAATCCCTGTCCGCAGCCGACCGGTGCATGCTGTGCGGCCGACGGCACCTGCTCGATCGTGACCGCCGCTGACTGCGCCGCTGCGTCCGGCAGTTACGAAGGCGATGGCACGCTCTGCTCGCCGAATCCGTGTCCGCAGCCGTGCAACCTGCTCGGTGATCTCAATGACGACGGCCTCGTCGATGGCGCCGACATTGCCGGGTTCATGCGGGCCAAACTCGGCATCGCGCCGGAGCCGGGCGAGAAGCCGGCCTGCGCCGACTTCGGCAACGGCAGCCTGGAACTCGATATCGCCGCGTTCGTCGCGGTCCTTGTCGGTTCATGATGAAACCGGCAGGCGGCCGTACTACAATTTGACCGCGTTCGATCCGCGTGCGTCTGTCGGATCGAATGCATCCAAGCCCAGGGACTCACCTCTCTGGGCTTTTTTTGTGGTCACGCACGATCTCGGAGCGTTTGCCCAAATTGTCAGTCATGCACGCAAGACGACAGCACCAGTCAGAGCCGGGCTGTCCCAGCCCGATGACGATTCCTAGAAATCGTGGGATCGAATTGATCACGTCAATTCCCTTCGCGCGCCGATCATCACCGCCCCGGGGACGGGGCGGCTCTGATTGTCGCATTCGTCGCTTGCCTCAAAGAACAGGCATTCATTCCACTCCCAAACGCCCGCGTAGAAAAATTCTCTTCACGAATTCAAATGGAGTCCATGAATGAACTCCCTCGCTTCCTTCCGTACCGCCGCATTGTTCGCCGCCATCCTTTTCCCCACCGTTTTCGCGACCGCGTGCGCCGCGCCCGCCGCGAACGACTGGCCCCAGTGGCGCGGCGCAAACCGCGACGGCGTCTGGCATGAATCCGGCGTGGTTTCGAAGTTCGACTCGCCCTCGCTCACGCCCAAGTGGCGCGTCGACATCGGCAGCGGCTACTGCGGCCCGACGATCGCCGATGGCCGTGTCTTCGTCATGGACCGCGTGGTCGAGGATGGCGACAACGGCCTGAAGCAGTACGAGCGCGTGCACTGCTTCAATGAACAAACGGGCGAGAAGCTCTGGAGCCACAAGTACGAGCGGGCCTATCGCATCGATTACGACGCCGGTCCGCGGGCGAGCGTCACCATCGACGACGGCCGTGCATACGCCCTCGGCGCCATGGGCGACTTCTTCTGCTTCGACGCGAAGACGGGCAAGATCATCTGGAAAAAGGACCTGAACGACGCGTACAAGATTCGAATGCCCATCTGGGGCATTGCCGCGGCGCCGCTCATCGAGCGTGACCTCGTGATCGTCCAGATCGGCGGCGAGGGCGAGGCCTGCCTGGTGGCGTTTAACAAGATGACGGGCAAGGAAGCCTGGAAGTCACTCGACGACACCGCCTCGTATTCCGCGCCGATCATCGTCGAACGCGGCGGCCATCGGGTGCTGGTCTGCTACACGGCGAATTACGTCATCGGTGCCGACCCGAAGACCGGCAGGGTTCACTGGAAGGTTTCGTTTCCGCCGAAGAAGGTTGTCATCGGCATCGCCACGCCGGTCCTGCACGGCGACTATCTCTTCCTCACCAACTTCTTCGACGGCTCGCTCATGCTGAAGCTCAGCAAGGACGGCCTGGCCGCCGAGGAAGTCTGGCGCCGCGCCGGCAAGAGCGAGCAGGAGACCGACGCATTGCATTGCATCATGTCCACGCCGTGGCTTTCGGGCGATCACATCTACGGCGTCGACAGCTACGGCGAACTTCGCTGTCTTGATCTCAAAAACGGCAACCGCATCTGGGAGAGCGACAAGGCCGTCCGACGCGAGCGATGGGCGAATATTCACTTCGTCTGGAACGACGCGCAGAAGAAAATGTGGATGTTCAACGAGCAGGGCGACCTCGTCATCGGCGAATTGACGCCGAAGGGCTATCACGAGATCAGCCGGACGCACATCCTCGCCCCGACGCGCGACCAGTTGCCGTCGCGCAAAGGCGGCGTGTGCTGGTCGCACCCGGCATTTGCGAACCAATGCGTGTTTGTCCGCAATGATAAGGAACTGGTGTGCTACGACCTTCGATCCCGATGACCGGGCGACTGCCGCTCATTTAGTGCAATTCACGATTCAATGAATCCCGTGTCGAGGCTGCAAAGGGTTCACGCACCGTAGATACGACAGCGCCTCGGTCAGTCGCCGGTGGGCGACCCACAGCCTAATCGGCACATCAACCGACGATGCCTCAATGCCCCAGCGGGGCAACGGAATGTGGCCACGGGCGGAGCGAAGCGGAGCCCGTGGTACATGGCGATCAATTCGCCCTCCGCCCCGAAGGGTCGGAGGAAGTCTCACTCGTGAGCGCACTCGATCTGCGAGGAGCTCCCCAGCCCCTGCCGGGGCTGCCCTCATGTCGGCACTCCCATCCACGGGTTCCGCATCGCCGGGCTTCGCCCGGGCGATGCTCCACCCGTGGCTACACTCCAGCGCCCCGCCGGGGCGAAGACACTGCGATCCATCTGCCAGTTTGCTCGCGGAAGTGGACGCACCGGCGCGATTCGCGAATGAAAGAATCAGGCGGTCTGCGCGCCGCACGAAATGTGTTTGCGCAAGCAGGACGGCGCAGCCACGGCCAAATGAGAACTGCTCTAACTGCCATAACAGGTGCGATTGCATGCATGGATTGACGCAAACTCATCTGTTACTCACACGTATTCGCTGAGCGAATACGCCACAATTGCAATTTGGATTGGTATCGGATAGCCGCCGCGATCGGCTTCACGATCACGCGCTTCGGTTTCGTCGCCGCCGTCTTCGCAGGAGCAGCGGCGCGGCCACGCCCAGAATCAAACCGGCCGTCGCGGGCTCGGGGGTGATGCGCACATCGAGAAAGCCCGAACCGGTTCCGATGTGCCCCAGCGAGCCGGGGCCGGTTCGCACTTCCATGATGCCGCGAAGGCTCCACGACTCGGTCGGCGGGATTGTAAACTCTCCATCGATGACAAACGTCCCGGAGCCGGGGCCCGTGACAGTGTCATAGATACGCGTTCTCGCG
>CALLKH010000140.1 GCA_938008425.1 uncultured Planctomycetaceae bacterium
GAAATTCCCTATGGAAGCCAAGAATCGGAAAGAAGACCGGCCGGCAGTGATCGATCCGCCGCGCGGGAGTAAGCCTCGCGGGCGAATGTCGCTGCGGCGTGCGCTCTCGCCGCCGATCGAAGAGCTTCGCATGTCGCCGCAAACGGCGCCGGGTCGCGACGAACTGCGAATGGACCCGCCGAGGCGAGCGCCCGACCGGGTGGTGAACGCCTTCACGATCGATCTGGAGGACTGGCCGATCGCCGTGATCGGTCCGCACTGTGAACTGACGGCGCGCGTCGCCGAGAACACGAAGCGATGCCTCCAGATTCTGCAATGGCACGGCGTCAAGGCGACCTTCTTCGTGCTGTCGAAGGTGGCCGAGCAGTTTCCCGATCTCATCCGGCAGGTTCACGAGGCAGGGCACGAAATCGCCTCGCACGGCCACGCCCACGAGCTTCTGCACCGCATCAGCCCGTCGCGATTCGAGGCCGACGTCCGCAGGAGCGTCGAAATCCTGACCGCCATCACCGGCGAGCGGCCGATCGGCTATCGCGCCCCGGCGTTCAGTGTCACCAATAAGACACGATGGGCCGGGCCGATTCTCGCGAAGCTCGGCTTCAAGTATGACTCCAGTATCTTTCCCATTCGCCACCCGCGCTACGGCATCCCCGACGCCCCGCGCCGGATCCACGCCTGGCCGGACTGTGATCTGATCGAATGCCCTCCGGCGACCTGCCGCGTGCTCGGCACGAATTTGCCGATGGCCGGCGGCGGGTATTTTCGTCTAATTCCTGGTCCCGTCGTACGAGCTGCGATTCGACGAATCAACCGCGAGAAGATTCCGGCAGTGCTCTATATGCACCCGTATGAGCTGGATGTAGGCGGCGTGATGGAACACCGCCGGCAAGGTGTTCGGATTTCGAACTGGAGACACTTCACGCAAGGGCTATTCAGGGAACGAATCGAGGAAAGACTCCATCGTCTGCTGGAAGGCTTTCAGTTCGTCACCGTGCGCGATCTTCTTGAAACCCATACGACTGGGAAATAAGTTCACTTGTTCGACTTTTTCTTCGAACGGGAGTGACCGTTCAAGCTCTCAAGGCTTGTCACGAGAAGCAGATCAATAACCTCAAACAACTCATCGTCCTTGTAAACGATGGCCGTTCGCCCTGCCGGGCTTCTCGCCAGAAAATCGCGATGACGAACATCCAGCGATCGTCCGTCGGCGAGATGAATGCGGTAGGGGTGAAAGGGATTCGCATTCTGAAATGCAATGAGTTGTTCGATCGTCATCGGTCGCTCCGTCGAGTCTCGCAGGCTTTTCTTGGCACCCTCCCGAGTTTGGAATTCCTTACCAATATTGCATTATACCATTGTCAAACAGGTTGGCGCCTTACCCATTCGGCAGAATCACCGCTTTCCCCGTCCGCCACGCCGCCACTTCGGCCAGTGCCTCGTTCACCTGCTCCAGCGTGAATCGGTGCGTGATCAGCTCGTGAAACGGGAATCGCTCGCTTCGCGTTCGGAGAAACTCCAGCGCTTTTGCCCAGTGCGTCGGTTCGCTGCCGTATGAGCCGCCGACCTCCAGTTCCTTTCGCGTGATGTGATGCGGGTTCAGTGGTGTCGGACCGGCGTCACAGTACTGGCCCAGCACGAGATACCGGCCGCCGTCGCGCGCCAGATCCCATCCCTCTGCGACGGCCGACGGATGGCCGACGCACTCGACGACCATGTCGGCCCCGAGCCCGCGCGTGTGTTCGAGCACGATGCCGCGCCGCTTTGACGGGTCCTTCACCTCGTCGATGTCGATGACGATGTCCGCGCCGAAGCGTTTGCACCGCTCAAGGCGCTCCCTCGGTCCGCCGATGCAGATGATCGGCCGCGCCCCCGCATCCGACGCCACGGCTATGGCCGCGAGCCCGACCGGCCCCGCGCCCTGCACGACGACGCTCTCGGCCCAGCGGATCGGCATTTTCTCGTAGCCGTGTACGACGGTCACCAGCGCGCAGCCCGCGCCGACGAGCGCCTCGGGGTTCAGATCGGGCGGCAGCTTGAAGATGGCGGTGCCGGAACGCAGGTGGTGGTATTGTGCATAGCCGCCGAGAAAGTGGGGCGGCTTGTCGCAGGGCGTGGTGACGCCGTATGCCTTTCGGTTGACACACCGCGCGGGAAGCTTGTAGAGCCGGCAGTACTTGCATGTGCCGCAGGTCATGCCGACGGTCCACGAGACGGTGTCGCCGATCGCGAGCGCGTTTCCGAGCCAGTCCTCGACCGCGCCGCCCATCGCGGCGACGGTTCCGACGGTCTCATGCCCCATCACCAGCGGCAGCGGAACCTTGAGTTCGCCCTTGTGCAGGTGAACATCGGTGCCGCAGACGCCCGCGAGCGTCACCTTGACCAGCACCTCGCCGGGTCCGAGATCGGCGGGGACGGGATAATCCTTGAGTTCGATGGGCGCCTTGAACGCGCTCATCACGGCGGCTTTGGCGGTGTTCGTGGTCATGCCGACTATCTTTTCGGCATTGACGAACTTTGGCAAGGAAGCAGGTGCTCGCAATTCGATGCGCCGGAAGTCTCAGACAACCGTCCCGCGTCGGCGCGCCCTCGTTCGCATCCGTCTTCGAAGCGGGAGTACGGTGAGCGACATGGCCATCATCATCGGCGCGCCGTCGCCGCAGGTTCCGCAGGGCATGGCCTCGGCCCCCGGAGGACCTTCGTCGTTTGAGTTGGCGTTGTCGTTCGAGTTGCCGCCGGAGTTGTCGTTGTCGTTGTCGTTGCCGTTGCCGTTCATGTTCTCGTTTGTGGTATCAGGTTCGGGATCGCACACGTCGCCGATGCCGTCGCCGTCGCGGTCCGACTGATCGTCGGCGTTTGCCTCGTCGTCGCAGTTGTCGCAGGCGTTGCCGAGTCCGTCGGCGTCGTCATCGCGCTGGCTCGTGTTGGCGACGTCGATGCAGTTGTCGCAGGCGTCGCCGATTCCGTCGCCGTCCGCGTCGGCCTGATCGCCGTTCGCGACCATCGGACAGTTATCGCAGGCGTCGCCGATGCCGTCGCCGTCGGAGTCGAGCTGATTGAAGTTCGGGGCGTCCGGGCAGTTGTCGCACGCATCGCCACGGCCGTCGTTTTCGGCGTCCGCCTGATCCGTGTTCATCAGGTCGACACAGTTGTCGCAGTAATCGCCGATGAGATCGTTGTCTGAGTCGGCCTGAAGCGGGTCGGCGACAGCCGGGCAATCATCGCAGATGTCTCCGACGCCGTCGGCGTCGGTGTCCATCTGATCGCCATTGGAGAGCGAGAGGCAGTTGTCCTGCCCATCCTGCACGCCGTCGCCATCAGTATCGCGAAGCGTCAGGCGAATGCTCCAACTCAAGAGCATCCCCTGATTGTTCACGCCGCCGTCGTGAACCAGAATCGACCAGTCGCCCGAGGGGTTGGCGCCGTTGAAGGTGCCGAGCACGATTTGCTCCGTTCGAAAGGTCCCTGTGCAGGCGAGATTCATGGAGTAACAAGGTTGCCCGTTGGCGTCGATTTCGTGCGCCGCCGAGTCATCCAGCGTAACGTCGATGTCGTCGGCAAAGTTGTTGATCGAGCCGAGCGTGCTGAACAACTGGCGAAGATTGGAAGGCCTCGAAAGATAGACATAGAGTTCTCCCCGGGCGGTGTGCTGAATCTTCAGCGACACGTCAATGTCGAGCAGGAACGCGTTCGCCCCGAGGTCCGGCACTGTGATGACCGAAGGGACCATTGCCCCCATCTGGCCGGTGGCGGGAATCGGATTGTTGCAGCCGGTTCCGAATGCCGCACAGGAGTATTCGACCACGACGTCCGCGCGGGCATCGCGCGCGGCGGGGAGGGTTACACAAAGAAGAATGAGAAGAGCGGGCAGAAGCCGTTCGCGGCGGTGCATGACGATGTCTCCAGGCTGGACGACCGACCCAACCGTCGGCTATCCAACCATGGAAACACGATCTCAGCGCGATTCCCTTGAAATACGCCCGACAAACGCAGGCACGGGGCCGAGTTTTCGGTCCCGAAGCCGGTGATTGCACATTCCTGCGATCAGAGGGCGCAGGAGTGGGCGGATCGTCCGGGTGATCGGATCTACTGGGCGTACCGGTCGCGCATTGCCGCCGCCGCTTCATGACAGGCATCGACCGCGTCCTCGTTGCCCATGTTCGTCGCGACCATGAAGGCCAGGTTCTTCTCCGGCGCGATGAAGAGCATCGCATACCACATGCCGTTGCTGCCGTCGTGAACGAGCACGCGGCCGCCCGCCCAGGGGCGATCGACGATCACCCAGCCGAAGGCGTACTCCTGATCAAACACATCAGTATGCAGCTTCTTGAAGGTCTTCGCCTGCAGCAGCTTCGGTTTGCCGCGCGCCGCGTTGAGATGCAGCGCCGCGTACTTCGCCCAGTCGGGCAATGAACTGTGGGCCGTTCCGCACGGCGCGATCACCTGAGGATTGTCCGATCCCATGTCGCCGGGGGCGATCGCCGAGGTGATTCCGAGCGTCTTGGAGTGGCCGCGCGGCTGATCGATTTTCTTTGGGATTCCCGGCGCGCCGAAGCCGGCGCTCTTCATCCCGAGCGGCTTGAACAGTTTTTCGCTCATCAGCGTCTCGTATGATTCGCCGGTCACCTTCTCGCACATGGCGCCGGCGATGGCGAAGCCGAGGTTTGAGTAGGCGTAGTCTGTGCCCGGTTCCGTGGCCGGCGTCTGCGCCAGAACGATCTTGACCATCTCCTCGCGGCGCGACGTTATCTCGCCCTGAAGCAGAAGCAGCCGCGGGAAAATCGTGAGGTCCGGCTGGCGGTCTTCGGGCAGGCCGCCGCGGTGACACAGGAGCTGCTCCAGCGTCACCCCGGCCAGCTTTTCATTGAACCCTTCTTTCAGATCCGGAAAGACCTCGCCGACCGTCGAATCCCAGCGGAGCTTTCCCTCTTCGACGATAATGGCGCACAGGGTGGCCGTCATGGATTTGGTGCATGAACCCAAATGGTAGGTATCGTCGATCGTGACCTTCGCCTTGGATCGCGACTTGCGAACGCCGACAGCCCCGCTCGCGATGATGTCATCGCCGCGAATGGCCAGCGCCGCGAGCGAGGGCACTCTTCGTTTCTTTCGAATCTTCCGCAGCAGGTCGTCAAACGAATCGACGCCATTTGCGGGCTGCGATGCGGTCGCGGGCCCAGACTCGTTTTGATCCTGCGATTCTTCCGGCACGCCACCATACGCCGGTCCGCCGACCGCCAATACGCAGGCCGTCAGCCATCCCAGGATTCGTCGTCGTCCTCGGTTTTGTCTCATGCCCGATTACCTCCCGAGTTCAGGCCCACATTTTTCCACATTCGACCTGACCCGGCGGCCGATGGAGTCGCTCACACGCCCCCGTTATAATCGATCGTTTCGAACGGCCGCACTTTTCTCGTCGGCGAAAAAGGAGACGAAATCATGACCCCCGATCTCTCCGTGAACTTCTGCGGCGTCAAGGCTCCGAACCCATTCTGGCTCGCCTCCGCGCCGCCGACCAACAGCGGCTACCAGATTCGCCGCGCCTTTGAGGCCGGCTGGGGCGGCGCGGTCTGGAAGACGCTCAACCACGAGCCGATCGTTAACGTCTCCTCGCGCTACGGCGCCATTGACTACGACGGCCGCAAAGTCGCCGGCCTCAACAACATTGAACTCATCACGGATCGCCCGCTCGAGGACAATCTGCGCGAGATTCGCGAGATCAAGCGAGAGTTTCCGAACCATGCCGTCTTCGTCTCGCTCATGGTCGAATCCAAGCGCGAGACCTGGCACGACATCGTCAAGCAGACGCAGGACACCGGCTGCGACGGCGTCGAACTGAACTTCGGCTGCCCGCACGGCATGAGCGAGCGCGGCATGGGCTCGGCGGTCGGGCAGGTTCCCGAGTACGTGGAGATGGTGGCGCGCTGGGTCAAGCAGCATTCGCGTCTGCCCTGCATCGTCAAGCTCACGCCGAACATCACCGACATCCGCACCTCGGCGCGGGCCGCCTTCCGCGGCGGCGCCGATGCGGTGTCGCTGATCAACACCATCAACTCGATCACGTCGGTGGATCTGGACCTGATGGCACCGACCCCGACGGTCGACGGCAAGGGCACGCACGGCGGCTATTGCGGTCCGGCGGTGCGGCCGATCGCGCTGAACATGGTCGCCGAAATTGCTCGCGACGCGGAAACCCGCGGCAAGCCGATCAGCGGCATCGGCGGCATCGGTACATGGCGCGATGCTGCCGAATTCATGGCGCTCGGCTGCGGCACGGTGCAGGTCTGCACCGCCGCCATGCATTACGGCTTCCGCATCGTCGACGACATGATCGACGGACTGAACCACTGGATGGACGCCAAGGGCTACGCGCGCCTCAGTGATTTCGTCGGCAAGGCGGTGCCGAACGTCACCGACTGGCAGTTCCTGAACATGAAATACGACATCAAGGCCCGCATCGACCAGGACAAATGCGTGAAATGCGGGCTTTGCCACATCGCCTGCGAAGACACCTCGCACCAGGCCATCACCAGGGAAAAGAACGGCCTGCGCTACTTCGAAGTAGTCGATGAAGAATGCGTGGGCTGCAATCTTTGCATGCACGTCTGCCCGGTCGATGGCTGCATCACCATGGAGCGCGTGGACGACGGTGGCTACAGCAACTGGACCACCCACCCGAACAATCCGATGCGCAAGGTGGAGGCGGTCTAGCCCGCATTTCTCACACCTGTTGCGGAAGATCGCGCAGGGCTTTGCGAC
>CALLKH010000141.1 GCA_938008425.1 uncultured Planctomycetaceae bacterium
TTCGCCCCTACGGGGCTTTTTTGGTCATTTGCGTTTTACCCACGGCTTGCGCCGTGGGCTACATTCTTCCGCCGCTACCGCGGCTGATGGGCCGCTGCCGCGGCTACTTGGCGCCGATGTCGCGGTGCGGTGGACGCCGCTACCGCGGTGGATCTGTCGCTGCTGCAATAGCAGCGGGCGATGATCCATCGTTTTGTACATGCAACTTCTGGCGTTCGAGTCCTTCTTTCGCCCCTACGGGGCTTTTTTCGTCATTTGCGTTTTACCCACGGCTCGCGCCGTGGGCTACATTCTTCCGCCGCTACCGCGGCTGATGGGCCGCTACCGCGGCTCCTGCGCGGGCTGTGCCACGGCCGTAGCCTTCGGCGATATTCGAAGTGATCGATACGGCCGCGCGACGAAGTTGTGCGGTCAACCCAAATCTCTCATCGGCCGGGAATTCGCGCGAGACTTGATAGATGCGTTTACACAATTGAAACGACTCTTGCCACACGACCAGGTCCTTGAATGATTTGAGCACTCGCGCACTCTCCTTCACTTGACCCCTTGACCCCTCGGCCCCTCACGTCTTCAACGCCTCGTAGTAGACAAACCGCTTGCTTCCCTTCATCACCAGCAGCGTCAGCGCGAGAACAATCAAGAGCAAGATCCACGCCATCGCGCTGGCATAGCCCATGTCGTGCAGGTCGAACGCCCTTGAGTACAGGTAGATCACGTAGAACTTCGTCGCGTCGCCCGGGCCGCCGCCGGTCATGATGAAGGCCTGTGTGAACACCTGGAACGACGCGATGATGGCGATGATCACATTGAAGAAAATCACCGGGCTGAGCATCGGCAGCGTCACGTGAAGAAACCGCCGGAAGCCCGTCGCGCCGTCGATCGACGCCGCCTCGTAGAGGTCCTTCGAAATTCCCTTGAGACCCGCGAGGTAGATCATCATCGTGCCGCCGATCGACCAGAGGTTCACAATGGCGAACGCGGGAACGCCCCATCGCTCCGCGTCCTTTTCAAACCATGCCGGAGCGGTGGCATCGGCCGGCAGCAGCCCCGCGAGAAAACCGTCGGGCGGCAGGATGCCGGCGAGAACGGAATTCAACAGGCCGTGCTCGTGGTGGAAGACCAGCTTCCACATCACCGCCATGCCGACGCCCGCCAGCACGCTGGGCAGATACCAGATCGCCCGGAAGATGCCGATGCTCTTCCATTCATGGTTCATCAGCATCGCGGCCGCCAGCGCCGCGAGCTGGCCGGTCGGCACCGCGAGCAGCGCATAGAACGCCGTCACCCAGAGCGCCCGCTTGAATGTCGCGTCGAATTGAAACATCGAGCGGAAATTATCGACGCCGACCCATTGCGCCTGGTCGAGCGTGCTCATGCCGCTCCAGTGCATGAACGCCAGCAGGAGCGACATCACCACCGGAAACGCCGTGAACGCGACGAAACCGATCACCCACGGGCTCACCATCGCGCTGCCGGCCAGCTCATCGCGAAACTCAAGGCCCCGCGGCCGTCGCATCCACCAGATCGCCAGGCCGATGACGATAAGCGCCGCCAGCGGTGAGACGATCCACGCGGTCACTTTCAGCCAGTTCACGAACGAGTAGGAGCCCACGTTCGCATTCTTGCGATCGATCTCCAGCCAGTCGCGCTCCGCGGCCTTGAGCACGGCCGGTATGGGCTCGTTCTGTTTGAAGATCTTCTCCATCTGCACGCGGAGGCGGGCGATGTAGGCGGGGTCCGACGGCCAATCGATCGGCTCGGCATATTCGGCGGCATCCAGAAACACGCGACGATGCCGCGGCTTCAGTTCGGCCCGCGAGAGCGCCTCATCTTTCGCGACGTCTTTCAAGACCGAGATCGCGAGGCCGGCGCTGGACATCATCTCTTGGCCATGGCGGCTGTTCATGAACTTGATAAAGCGCCAGGCCTTTTCGCGATGCGGGCTGGTCTCGGCGATCGCCCATGCGGCGGTGAAGATGCCGTTGCGCGGCTTGACGCCGGAGGCGTGCGGCAGGGGGGCGAGGTCCCAGTCGAAATTCGAGATGAGGCGGAAGGTCGGCAGCTTCCATCGGCCGAAGGGGCCGGCGAAGCCGACGTTGCCGGTAAGGAACGGTTCGAGGCCGGTTTCCATTTGCGTCTTGGCGGAGACGAGCGTGCGGTTTTCCTGGTGGAACCAGCCCTGGAGTTTCGACAGTGCGCGCTCGAGTTCGGGGTCGTCGAATCGATAAGTCTTCCAGTCGTCGCTGAGAAAGTCGACGCCGTGGTTCCAGATGTAGAGGCGGACCATGGCCTCCCAGGTCACGAAGTCGGCGCCGTAGCAGTTGGGGAGCTTTCCGATTTTGCGGGCGGCGTCGATAAACTCTTCCCAGGTCCAGCCGTCGGGCGAGGGCTCGGGGACGCCGGCGCGTTTGAGCAGGTCCTTGTTGTAGTAGAACCCTGCGGTGGTGAAATCCTTGGGAAGTGCCACGAGCCTGCCGCTTCCGGTGCGCTGCGTCTCGTCGTTGAACCGGAAGCAGTTGAGGACGTTTTGAAAGTACTCGTCGAGGTTGACGGTGGGGCGGTTGGCGGCCTTGTCTTCTTCGATGAGTCGGCCGATGTCGGCGAGCAGGTGCTTGGAGCCGAAGTCGCCGACCTTTTCGTAGCCGAGGTAAAAGAGGTCGGGCGGTTCACCCGCAGCGAACATGGTCTGAAGCTTCGTGTTGACGGCCGCCGCCTGTCCGAGATTGATGCGCTGGATGCGGATGTCGTGGTTCTCGGGCTGTGCTTCAAATTCGCGAACGAGCTGGGCGACGATCTGGTCTTCGTTCTTTTCGCCCCAGTGGACGACGGAGAGTCGAATTTGCCCCTCTTTGAGCCCCGCGGTGCGCAGCGGCCGGGCGATGAAGACCCAGGCGAACGAAAAGACCAGGATCGCCGCGGCAGCGAAAGCAACGAAGTGGCGGGCGTACTTCCCGACGGATTGAAGGGCTGAGTCTTGCATGAACGGTTCGAGACCGGGCGATCGGTGACGAAAAAACGTTTTACCACCAAACGGCGGGGCAGTTCAAGACCGGCGATCACGATGGCTCTACAGGGGGCCGGGATCGGGGTTCATCCGTCGCGCGACTTCCTGGTTCGTGCGAAGAGAGTTTCACCGCATGGGCGGCCGCGGGTCAATTCTTGACTCGGCCAAAGACCGCGGCCGTTCGAGGCGCGAGCATCAGCCCGTGGAGGTGGCCGTTATCCACCTTGAGATGCGACGCATGACCCTTCTTCGGCCTCACACTCGGCCGTGCCAGCGGCTCGTCATCCTTGGGCATGACGAGTTCGGTCTGCTCGGGATCATCAAGCCGCGCGACATCGGCGCCATCCTCCCACGGCGAGGCGATGTTGAGCCGATGCTGCTTGTCACTGTTATTGATGACGACGACGATTGATTCGTCGCGGTGTGTCCGGCAGAACGCGTAGATGCCCATGTCATCGCGCGTCTCGAGCGTTCGGATCGAACCGATCTGAAGTGCGGGATACGTATTTCGAATCGCGATGGCGCGGCGCGTGTATTCGAGCAGGTCGGGCACGATGCGCTCGTTGGGATCATCGTTTTGCGGCAGGTCGGACCAGTACATCGGCTTTCGATCCGCCGGATCGTCCGCCCCGTACATGCCCGCCTCGTCGCCGTAGTAGATCATCGGTGCGCCGAGGAACATCATCTGGAACATCACCATCGGCTTGAGCCGGTGGTAGCACTCGGGCGTCGGCCGCGCGGTGTTGTAATTCGGGCCGTTGTCCTGAAGCCGGTTCGCCTTGTCGTATTCGAGGTCGGGGTTCATGAACATCGAGGCGACGCGGTCGGTGTCGTGGCTGCCGTAGAGATTTTGCAGGACATAGTTCACCTGCGGGGCATACCAGCCGAGCATCTCCTTCAACTCGCGGTCGAACTCGCTCGGCTTCGACGCCTTGGCGTTGTTGACGAAAAACCGCTGGCTTCGAACGGCGAAGGGATAATTCATGACGGCGTCGAAGGTGTTGCCGTCGAGCCACGGCCGCGACTCCTCCCACAGTTCGGCGACGATGTAGGCGTCCTTGTTGATGGACTTGACCACCTGACGCCAGTCCTTCCAGAAGTTCGCGTTGATGTCGCCGGCCACGTCGAGGCGCCAGCCGTCGATGCCGTCCGACGGGTCGCCGTCGCCGTTGGGGTCCATCCATCGACGCGTCACCGCGAACAGGTGTTCGCGCACGGGCTTGGCGAGTCCGAGGGCATCATCGTGCTTGAGCCGGGGGAGTGATCCGTCATCGGCGTCCCACGCCTTGTAGTGAAACGGCTTCCAACTGACGATGTCGAACCAGCCGGCGTATTCTGATTTTTCTCCGTTCTTCAGGACATCCTTGAAGGCCCAGAAGTCGCGGCCGACATGGTTGAAGACGCCGTCGATGATGACCTTGAACCCGAGGCGGTGCGCCTCCTGGATGAAATCGAGAAAGACCTTGTCGCTTTCGGACCACTGCCAGGTCGCAGGATCGGTGGTTTCGCCCTTGATCTTCTTAAGGCTGTCCTTGACGCCGAAGAAATCGTCGACGTGGCGAAAGTCCGAGGCGTCGTACTTGTGAAGCGACTCGGCCAGGAAGATCGGATTGAAGTAGATGGCGGTGATGCCGAGATCGCGAAGATAGCCGAGCTTGTCGCGGACGCCCTGGAGGTCTCCGCCGTAGCGCCGGTCGTAGATGTAATCCTCGAACGCGCCCTTTTCGACGAAATCGGCCGGGGAGCCCTTCTTAACATCCTTGCCGGGCTTGTAGGGTCTGTCCCAGTGCTGGGTCCATGGCACCGTTCGCGGCGGGTCGTTGTCGGGCGTGCCGTTTCGGAATCGCTCGGGGAAAATCTGGTACCAAACGACTTTCTTGGCCCAGTCGGGCGTCTTGAATTTCATCATGGCTCTCGGTGAAAACGGGTGGTTCGCGTCGGCCTCTTCTTCGTGCAGCCCCTTCGCGTCGAACCAGGCGACGCGGTTCTCGTCGCGCAATTCGAAACGGTATCGCAGATGCTCAACGTTGGTGTCGATCGATGCCTCCCAGTAATCAAAGCCGAACTGGGAATGAGCCTTGTAGAGTCCAATGGGTTCATTGCCATCGGAGCGAACCAATCGAACGGCGCTCACGTCGTCTGCAAGCGTTCGAAGGGTGAGAAGGGCGTCGGTGTCGGTGAAGGGCGACAGGTACGCCGTCTTGCCCGGATCGTGCCGGATCGCCGCGGTGACGATGTCGTTGGGCTTGGCGGCCCCGAATTTCCCGGCATCGTCGCCGACGCGCACGCCGCTGTTGCGTCCACCCGTGCCGTCGGAGACCGCGAACCTCGGATCCGCCTCGTGATCTTCAAGATAGATACAGCCGTTGACGACGATCTTGTAGTGATGAATCCCCTCGCTCGGCGTGACCAGCGCTTCGAAGACGCCAT
>CALLKH010000142.1 GCA_938008425.1 uncultured Planctomycetaceae bacterium
AACGCTTTTCACCTGCATCAACCCCTTGCAAACGAATTGCGATCCGAATGCCTGCCGCCCGCCTGCAAATGGATGATGTCTCTATGCGAACGCCATCGCGCTGTCACCCTGCCCCTTTGGGGCTGGGCTAAACGTTGGCCGTCCTTTGGAGCTGAAAACTACTCTTGCCAGATGGAATTGGAGTGCCGCAGCCCCGGCAGGGGCGGTAGAGTGTAGCCCATGGCGCGAGCCATGGGTAAGGTGACGAGAAGAAATCAAGCCCCGGCAGGGGCGAAAGAAATGTCGTCCAGCCGCAATCTCTTTCGCCCCTGCCGGGGCTATGACACTCTTCGGCCAGCTTCCCACGGCTTGCGCCATGGACTACACTCTGTCGCCGCTTCCGCGGCTGAGATTCGCCGCCCTCGATGTGGTCATCGCACAAAGGGCTTCTCGCGCGGCTGCGACAGCCGGCATCACTCAATCACAATCTTCGCCGGATCAAACTTCGGCTCGGGGTATTTCATGTCCAGCGATTCCATCGCCTCGACCAGAACCCCCGCCACCAGCAGATCGCGATACCACCGTTTCTCCGCCGGGATGACGTACCACGGGGCGTGCTTCGTCGAGCAGCGCGACAGCGCATCCTCGTATGCCTTCCGGTAGTCATCCCATCGCGCCCGTTCGACGAGATCGTTCGGATCGAACTTCCAGTGCTTCTCCGGTTTGTCGAGCCGCCGTTGCAGCCGCTCTTTCTGATAGTCCCTGGAGATGTGCAGATAGAATTTGCGGATCGTCACGCCCTCCGATGCCAGCATCTCTTCGAACGCATTGATCTGGTCGTAGCGCGCCTTCCATCGCTTTTCCTCCACGAGCTTCTTTACGCGAACGACCAGCACGTCCTCGTAGTGCGACCGGTTGAAGATGCCGATCATCCCGCGGCGCGGCACAACGGCATGCACGCGCCAGAGGTAGTCGTGCGATCGCTCCAGCGTGCTCGGGGCCCTGAAGTTGGCGACGCTGCATCCCTGCGGGTTCACGCCGCTGAAGACTTCGCGAATCGTGCTGTCCTTGCCGCCGGTGTCCATCGCCTGAAACACCGCAAGCAGCGCGTGCCTGCCCTCGGCGTACAGCTTCACCTGCAACTCGATCAGCTGCTCGCGCAGCCGTTCGAACTCGGCTTCGCCGTCCTTCTTGGAGAGGCCGCCGTCGTCGCGGGAGTCAATGCGGCCGAGATCGACCTTGGCATCCGGTTGAACGCGGTATTCGTCGTATCGTGACATGCCGGCCATCATATCCGACGCCGGCCTCGGGCTCAGCCCGACGAAGACCGGGGCGTGCCCCCATCTTGTAAAACCGGGGTTTCGTGGTAAAAACGAGCGGCCGAATGAATCCATTGCGCCCGTAGCTCAGCCGGATAGAGCATCGGATTTCTAATCCGACGGTCACAGGTTCGAATCCTGTCGGGCGCGTTGCCGGTTTGACCGGAAAGTCTTGATTCTTCCCTTGTTCCTGGCTGCATATCACCCCTCTCCCGGGTCGCCTGAAAGCCCTGCAAAACCATGACAATTCCGGGCAAATCCGCCAGAAAGCGCCAAGCTGGACGCCCGGCATGAGCCGAGTTCGCACACGACTCGAAAGCTATTCCAACGCAAACTGACCGGACGAGGTCGCGCGCGGCATGGTGATCTGCGTGAATCGTTCGACGTTTCCCTGGCTGCCGACCCAGGCGGTGCGGCCGTCGCCGGAAATGGCGAGGCCGTTCGGGTCCATCTTCCCGGGATTTGATTTTAAGATTCGCTCCTGGTCATTGAGTCGAACGACGCTGAGAGCCCCATCGGCATCGAGGATTGCCAGGTGGCCGCCGTCGGGGGTAAAGGTCGAGCACGAAATCGACCGATTCCGCCCAAGCGCGGTCTGGCCTGCCGCCGCGATTTTGAACTTTGGCCGATAGTTGGAGAAGTAGTCAATCTGGTCGGAGGCGACGATCAAGTCGCTGCCATTGGGCGCGTATCGCACCAGCGTGGCCGGCCCGGCGACGCGTTCATTCCGCCAGGTCATCTCGCTGCGAAGGTAATCGAATTCGAAGACGCCGATGTCGGTGCCGATCAGCAGCCGGTGGCCGATCGGTTTGAAATCGAGCGAGAGGATTCGGGCCTCTTTAAATCTCTCGGCCAACGGCGCGAAATCGCCGCCTTCGTAGAGGATGGGCTTCCCGGCCTCGGGAATGGTGCGGACGCGAGTGCCGTCGGGCAGCGCGTAGATGCCGACCGAGCCGGCGCCGCCGCAGGCCAACAGCCTCCCGTCTGCGGAGAAGGCGATCGCCCCGGAATCCTTCCCGACGCGATCGGGATTAATGATGAAGGGTTTCTGCGAGTGATCGATCGGCCAGATTCGGCAACGTGCGTCCTCGCCGACGGTGGCAAGATATCGTCCGTCGGGACTCACTCGAAGACTGCGAACCTTCGCGCCATGCGCTCCCAGCACACGAGTCTCGTTCTGTGTCTTCGGGTCGAAGAGCATCACACGGCCGTCCGCATCCACGCCCGCCAGCATCTCCGGCGAACTCGGCACGTGCGCGGCGCACGTCATGCGGATGTTGTGCGGTTCCTGGCAGCCGAAGGAGAACAGACAAACTAACAAGCCGGCTGCGACGGCCGGCCGACTTCGGCCGAGCGAAACGCGCGTGGGTCGGCGGAGCACGCCTTGTACATTACAAGGCGTGCGTTCGCGCTTCTCCCGCGACTCGCGCTCCGGGTTTATCAACACCTGAACGGCTTCTTCGCGTTTCAACATGGCGATCCATTCCAATCTTTGCACCGACGGTCAAGATCCTTGAGATCGACGCGGCGTGCTGCTTCGGTCATGGCGACGATGGATTGGCCGGTGCCTGTGCCGCCTGAAGTTGTTCCAGCATCTGACGCAGCACGTCGTTATCAGGGCACTCCTTGACGGCGGTCTCCAGCAGTTGAACCGCCTCTGAGATCTCCCCCTGCCTGACATGAAGCGCCGCCAACTGGGCGGCGGGCGCCGCCAGCTTCGGGGCCAGGCGAACCGCTTCCTTCAAGAGCTGTATCGCCTCCTCGGTCTTGTTTTCGTTCGACAGCGCGGCGGCCTGGGCTGCCAGCCGTGTTGCGCGGTCGGCCGCCTGGTCGGGCGGATCGGGCGTGGATGACGCCATCGACGCAGGCCCGGTCGTCGCGCCGGAATTCTCAACCGGCGTGGGCCCGCGAACGACCGCCGGTTCCGGCGCTGCGTCTTGTGCGGCGATGCCGCGCGAAGCGACTTCGAGGCGTTCAAGAAACCGCGTGAATGCCGGCCTTCGTGAAGAATCGTCAGCCAGGAGGGTAAGGGCGCGGCGCAGCGATCGGCGCGCCCGGCCGTTCTCGCCCATAAGATCGTATGAAACCGCCAATTCGTAAAGGATCTCGGGCTGCCAATCTGGCGGACCGATGTCCGCGGCGCGCCGAAGGACTCGCTTGCAACTGTCTTCCTGCTTCTGCAGTGCGTACGCCCGCGCCAGATACAGGAGCCCCCTCAGCAGCGTCCGGTTTCTTGGCGCTTCGCAAGTCATCAATCCCTCGCCGACGCGAACCGCCTCCGCCGGCCTCATGGCATCCACCAGCAGTCTCACGGCCGCCGCGCCGGCGCCGACGTGATGCGGGTTGATTCGCAGCGCGTCCTGATAGGAATCCAATGCACCGTCGGAATCCTTCGACATCCGGAGCAATTCGCCCTTGTCGAAGAAGTACTCGTCCGCCAGCGCGGCATCCCTGGCGGCGGCGAGGTCGTAACACGAGACCGCCAGTTCCAGGTATCGATCCGAGCGCGACTTGAGATAGACGCGATGCGCGGAGGTCGCAACGCGTGCATAGGTCACCGCGTCCAGATCCGGTGAACGACCCATGTCCGCGTACTTCTCGGTGACAACCGCGCTGT
>CALLKH010000143.1 GCA_938008425.1 uncultured Planctomycetaceae bacterium
CATGGGGCCCGAGACGACGAAATGTTATCTGATGGGTTGCGGAAAAGTTGCTCCGGAGCATGAACCTCACTGTTGGCGAGCCTGAAATCAGCGGGAAACTTCTGGGGCTCAGCTTGGTCATGATGCACCGAAATGACCCCCCAGGAGCGATATTCGCGCCCTGTCAGGCATTTCCTGCCTGAAAAACTAAGGTATAGTGCTTGCTCTGACCGATGCAAAGACAGATACTGAGCGGCACGCTTCGAGGATTCGAAGCGATGGACCGGCCGAAGGGGCGTCGAACTCACCGTCAAAGAGCCCCGAGAGACCAAGTCAAAAGTCAAACGCGTAGCACGAAGGAACGTGAACAACAATCGCGACCAGGATGGTCAATGAGGGGGAGTCCGGCCCGTTCCCTGCGCGGAACATTGGGTCGCCCAATCTGATTATGCAAAGATTCGAACATCGGAGAAGAAACGTCATGGAAGAGAAGTCTCGCTATGAGATCGTCATGCGGGCGAAGATCAGCTATGCCGAAGAGCGAACGTCATTGTCGCTTCGCGGCTGGGTCGATCGGGAGTTGCAGGAAATCGGCATGCCGCCGGTGACCGACAACGAGTGCAGTCAGTACAGCCTGAATGACCGCCCGCGCATCTTCATGGATGTGTAAGCACGGCGACTGAATCCGGCCCCTTTCACCCGCCGGATGGGTGGAGCGTCTCGCTGCGGTTTGCCGCCTCTGGGTAACCCGCCTCATTTCGCGTCGATCAATTGCTTAACATCCTACCAATCCCGCCGCAACAATGACGCTGTGCTGCGCACATGTGTCGTGGCTTATTCCACTTAGCGCGATGGGACTGCGCCGGCGGTGCGCTTTCGCCTCATGTTTCTTGCATATTGATGTGAGAGTGCGTGAGAATGCACCGCCCTTGGTGTATCATTAGGCATGTGGGAGGGGGTGATGTTCGGCAGGGCTGAGCGGGCTCATGTTTGATGGAAAGCCGGATAAGAATAACGGCCGGCCCGAAGGGTTTGGTCGGCACGAAATCCATTCCGCGGCTGAGTCGTTGCCGCGACAGGTGGGTCCCTACCTCCTGCTCGAACGCATCGGCGAAGGTGGCATGGGCATGGTTTATCGCGCCCGCCAGAGCCACCCCGAGCGCGAAGTCGCCATTAAGATGCTTCGCTCGATCAACGGCGCCGGGAAGGAGACCCGGCGATTCGCGCGGGAGATCGCCATTCTTGCCCGGCTGCAACATCCGGGAATCGCACAAATCTTTGATGCGGGCACGGACTTTTCCGAAGGCTCGTCCCGTCCATATCTCGCGATGGAATTGATCCATGGCCGTTCACTTTGCGAGATCGTCTCGGACCACGAATTCGAACTTCACGATCGACTTCGACTTGTCGTGCAGGTCTGCGAGGCGGTCGAATACGCCCACAATCAGGGCGTGATTCACCGCGATCTGAAACCCGAGAACATTCTCATCGAAGACACGCCCGAGGGACCTCGCGCCCGGATTCTCGATTTCGGCGTCGCCCGGCTTGCGGACGGTGGGCCGTTGACTGTCACCACCACCACCACCGGCCACGGACACGTCATCGGCACGCTCGGCTTCATGAGCCCCGAGATGCTCGATGGCAGGATCGATGCAAGTGTTGATGTGTATGCGCTCGGGGTTCTGCTCTATGAACTGATAACCCGAGAGCTGCCGATCAAGACCAGCGGCAGGGCGGTGGCCGAAGTGCTGTCTGATATTCGCGAGGGCTCGCCCGCGCGACCGAGTCAGCTTAACCCGGCGGCCGCCGGCGATCTCGACACGATCGTGATGACCGCGATCGACAAGGACCTGAAGCGGCGGTATGCGTCGCCGGCCAGGCTGGCCGACGATCTACAGCGATATCTTGAGAATCGCCCGATCCTGGCGCGCGAGCCGAGTCTGTTGTACATCATGGGCAAGTTCGCACGGCGGCGACGCGGAGTCGTGATTGCGGCAACCGTCGCAGTGCTGGCACTGATCGCCGGCGGTTTGATGGGATGGTACGGCCTGTATCAGGCTAACCAGTCGATGGATCGGCTGGTCGACAATTCGGCGTTCATGGCCGAGAAACTGCTCAAGAGCCTGGATGCGATCGCCGGCACCGGACCGGTTCGTGCCGAAACGCTCGATCGCCTGGAGCGCCAGGTGGAGGACCTGCTCGACCGGCGGCCGAACGACGCGCGACTTCTCGGCATTCTGGCGGACACCCTCCAGTATCGTGGAAACATGATTCGCGACGAAGGGCGGCTGAGTGAAGCGCTCCCGCTTCGGCTGCGGGCCCTGGAGGCCCGCGAGAATCTTGCTCGTCGCTTTCCGGAAGACGCGGAGATTCAGGGCAAATTGTCGATCGATCTCGTCCTGGTCGGCGATCTCTATCAGGATCAGCCGGACCGAAGCTGGTCGCGCGAATATTACGAGCGGGCGCTGACAATCCAGGAGCGTATTGTCGAGCGGCATCCCGATCGGCTGGACTGGGTCGATGATCTGGGCTGGAGCTACCACCGTCTCGCCAATCTGGCGCTCGTCACGGTTCGCTTCGCCGAATGCCAGGCGCTGCTCGACCGTCAATTCGGGATTTGCCGGCGCATGGCGACGACGGCGCCGGACGACCGGCGGACTCTCTCGGCGTTTCAGGCGGCGCACGCCTTGAGTTCGGCCTGGCATCAGCGCATGGGGGATGGCGCTTCGCGGCGCGACGAATTATTCAAGTCGCTCGAATTCTCAAGGAAGATGGCTCGGCGGGAACCCGATCGAACCATGTACCTGGAGCAGTTTGTTGCTTCGGGTTTGACGTGCGCGCGCGAATCCGTCATCGGTGGTGAATTGGAATTGGCACAACAGTTGATCGACGAACTCACGCCGGTTTTCGAATCGCTGGCAAAGCGCGAGCCGAACAAGCCCCTGGTTCAGGAATTCTCCCTTCAGCGCATGATCATTCTGCACGATCTGGATCGCGCGAAGTCCAACGATGAATCGGCTGATCAACGTGCGGTCGCCATACTCGATCATGTTCGATCGCTCCTTCGGGGAGAAGCCGGCGAGCGGTATTTCGAGTGGATGTACATTCACGCATTGGGAATGGCCGAGTCGGTCGCAGACCGAAGGGGAGATCGTGAACTCGCGGCGGCTCTGCAACTTGAACGCCGATCCAGGGTGCGTGAAATTGGTCGCCGTCCCGAAGCGACGCCGGATCAAATCCTTGCCTTGGCGTCGGACATGCTTGATACCGACGATGCCGGTTCGACGGTGAGGGACGCGGCCGCCGAATTGGGACGCCGCGCCATCGCCGGCGAAACGGTCGGCGAGCCTGAGTTTCTTCTCAGGGCGGGTCAGTTACTGGCCCGATGTGAGGCGCTGTCAGAGGCGGGTGAGTGTTTCCGACGAGCGCTGGCGGTCTTCCCGGAGGGCGTCCCAAGGCGACGGGAACTTGAGGACGAGTCCAATCGTATATTTCTGGACCTTGTGAGGGCGAACCCCGGTATTCGGGCTGGACAATGAGCGCCCCGGACTTGGGGCGAATCGGCGGTATCTTTCCGAGCGGAGTTGGGGCCATCCATTCTTTTGATTCTGCTCTATGGAGCACCCAGGGGGCGACTGCGATATGATAGGGCGGACCCTGATCTGCGCCGTCTCGGTGTTAAATGGAATGGCTCACCACGTCCACGATTCTCGCGAGCCTGCGTGATTTTAATAATCAGGCAGCCTGGGATCGCTTTGTTGGTCGGTTTCGAATCCCCATCACCCGTTTCGCCCAGTCTGTCGGCCTCACCGAGATCGACTCCGATGACGTCGCGCAGGAGACGCTCGTCGCATTCGTCGAGCAGTATCGCCGGGGCGATTTCGACCGCGAACGCGGGCGCCTCAGCCAGTGGATTTTCGGCATCGCCTATCGAAAGGCGCTCCATGAGCGGCGCAACAAGCTTCGCCGGCCGGCGGAACTTGGCTCGGCGGCGGGGCATGAGCCGGATCGCGTCGATGACTCGGACCGCCTCTCGGCAATCTGGGATCGGGAGTGGGAGGAAAACGTCCTCGCTCAATGCCTCGATCAGGTCCAGCGCGAAGTGAAACCGCAGACGTTTCGGGCGTTTGAACTTGTGGTGCGCGAAGCGTTGCCCGCAGCGCGCGTGGCAGAAATGCTCGGGGTCGAAATCAAACTTGTTTACAACGCCAAGCACCGCATTCTTCAGCGCGTGCGTGAACTGCGAGCGGAATACGAATCGTTGCCATAGGCCGGAGGACCGCGCGAGCCGATGAGTGCCGACTGTCCGGATTTCGACGCCTTTGAACGTCTCGTGACCGGCGAGCTGTCCGGCCCGGAGAGTGATGCAATTTCCCTGCACGCGTCGACCTGCGCCGAATGCGGCCGTCGCCTGGGCGCCGTTCGGGAGAATCTCGATGATGTCGGCCCGCTTCAACGCGTCATGCGCCGCCGGGCGGCCGGCACCGATGCCGCTGGCGTTGCGGCGCCGACGCAGGTCGGGCCGTTTCGCATCATCGATGAGATCGGCCGCGGCGGCATGGGCGTCGTCTATCGCGCCGAGCAGGCCAACCCGCGCAGACACGTCGCGGTCAAGCTGCTGCACCCCGGGTTCGGAACGGATGGCCGTTTTGAACGCATGTTCCAGCGCGAGGCCCACGTGCTCGCTCGGCTGGCGCATTCCGATATCGCGGTTGTTCACGAAGCGGGAAAAGCGGCGGACGGTCGTTCGTTTCTTGCCATGGAACTCGTGACCGGCCGGCCGCTGGACGAGTATGTCGAGCATGCCGCATTGCCGCCGGCGTCGAAACTCGCGCTTTTTCTTCGGATCTGTCGGGCGGTGGCCTACGCCCATCAGCGCGGCGTGATTCACCGCGACCTCAAGCCGTCGAATGTCCTGATCAGCGACGCCGGTGAGCCGAAAGTCCTCGACTTCGGTCTCGCCAAGCTGCTCGAACCCGACGAGGGCGAAACGAATGCCACCGTCCTCGCTGAAGACGGCCGCATTCAGGGCACGCTGCCGTACATGAGCCCGGAGCAGGTCCAGGGCCGAATTACGGAGATCGACGTCCGAAGCGATGTCTATTCGCTCGGCGTCATTCTGCATGAACTGCTGTCGGGGAAACTGCCATACCCGATCGACCGTCGCAGGCTGGCTGACTCGGCGCGGACGATCTGCGAGGCGCCGCCGCAGCGGCTGACCGGCGTTGACGGATCCCTTCGCGTCGAGGCCGAGGCCATCATCCGCAAGGCGATGGAAAAAGAGCCCGACTGCCGTTACTCGTCGGCTGCCGCCATGGCCGACGACATTCATCGCCTCTTGACCGGCCAGCCGATCCTGGCAAGGCCGCCGACGTTTTCGTACCAGTTCCGCAAGCTCGTCGGAAGACACAGAATCGCCGCCCTTGCCACCACCGCGGCACTCATACTCCTCGTCGGCCTTTCGGTGTACATGAGCATTCTCTACGCCGAGGCACGGTCAAACCTGATCCGTGCGACCAAAGCCGAAGCACTGGCCAACGATGAGGCCGCCCGGGCGCGACACGAGGCCGATGTGTCGGGGCAGATTCGAGACTTCCTGGTCGGAATTTTCCGCGTTTCCGATCCCGACGTCGGCCGCGGGGGGACCGTTACCGCGCGGGAGCTGCTCGACCGCGCCGCTGAGAATGTTGAAAGGCAGATGTCGGCCAACCCGCTCTTGAAGGCCGAATTGATCGACGTGATCGGGGACGTCTACGCCAGCCTTGGGCTCTATGAAGAGGGCGAGAAGCACCTGCGCCGCGCCTACGACGCCCGGCGCTCGCTCATACCGGATTCGCTCGAACTCGCCGCGACCGCCACATCACTCGGCGAAGTGGACAAGCGGCTGGGGCGTCTGGATGCCGCGAACGAGGAGCTTCAACTCGCAATGTCGATCATGCGGCGTCACCGCGGCCGGGAAGATCTGCATGTCATGGGCCTTCTTCGATCACTGGCGGAAGTACAGGCGGATCGCGGCGACGCAGCCGGCGCGGAGGCTACGATGCGGGAGATGGTCGCCTTGCTTCGAACGGATCCCAGTGGGCGGTACGCGCTTCCCGGCGCCTTGAACGCGCTGGCGGGCATGCTGGCGGATCGCGAGGCGTTCGCCGAGGGAATTCCGTTTCTGCGCGAGGCGATCGAAGCCAGCCGTGAAATGCACCTCACGGTGCGCGAAATGCTGCTCGACAAGCTGGAAGGCAACGTGGCGTGGCTGCTGGCCAATGCCGGGGAACTGGATGAGGCGGAGGAGAAAGCCGAACGCGTTCTCAAGGGCCGGCGACTGCGCCTTCCCGAGATGCACCCGGATATCGCCACGCCGCTGGTCACGATGGCACTGATCCAGCTTCGACGTGGAAAGCCCGAGGCCGCCGAGCGCTTTCTTCGAGAGGCGCTGGCGATTCGCGAGCTTCGACTGGCGGCGAACCATCCCGACATCGCCGAAACGCAGGGCCTGCTCGGCCAGGCGCTGCTCGAACAGTCACGCCTCGATGAAGCGGAGTCGATGCTGCTCGCCTCGTATCGAATCTTCGCGAAGGAGCCCGAGCGAAATGGCATACCTGTGGCACGCGCGGCCGATCGGCTGGCGGCATGCTGCGCGAAGGCGGGACGAAGCGAGGAGGCGGGGCGGTGGCAGCGGATCGCGGCGGGGGAGTCACCGCCTTCCGGGCTCTCCGCGACGCTGGAAATCGATACCGGGGAGT
Organism: uncultured Planctomycetaceae bacterium; assembly: GCA_938008425.1. GTDB lineage: Bacteria > Planctomycetota > Phycisphaerae > UBA1845 > UTPLA1 > JADJRI01. The sequence goes on from CALLKH010000143.1 coordinate 6,720, forward strand.
CGCCGGCTTCCACCGGCCGCGACACCAAGCGGCCCGGAGAACGATAAGGCCACCGGCGCGGGTCCGCGCTGTTCGGCCGGAACCGGGTTGCACGACGGGCTGGGTGGTGATCCCGGGCGCGGCGGGGCGGTTCAAGTCTTATCCGATTGGTCTCTAACCGGTTGACGCAATGGTCCCTTATGGTATCCTCGTCGGGTCTGGCGTGCGGCAAAGCGCGGCAGGCTGGCCCCGGAGAGGTGGCTGAGTGGCTGAAAGCGACGGTTTGCTAAATCGTTGTACGGGTAACACTGTACCGGGGGTTCGAATCCCCCCCTCTCCGTTATCAACCTTCCTGAGTGAACGGCGGTCCATCAAGATTCGTATCAGGACCGATTCCAAGTCTCGAGCATTTCGCAAGGATCAATCGCGTTGACCTGCGCGCTGTCGGCGTGAAGACCGTTCGGTGTCGAAATCTGTGGCGAACCGCCTCAGGGCGCCGCACTGTCGGACGCGAGTTTTGCGCGCCATTCCGCGGCCTTATGGTCGTAGCCGTTCGCCGGTTCGGCGTCGTGCCAGGTTTCGTAGAGCTTTACGATCTCCGTAAGCGATTCGTCAGGATTCGTTATGGTGGCGCTCCCCGACGTAGCCGCGATCTGATGAGCTTCGAGCAGGTTTGCCTCGGCATCAGCAAAGCGGCCGGCTGATCTCTGTGCGGCGCCAAGTTGAATGAGAAAGAGGCCGAGTTTCGACAATGCGGCGCCGGTCAGTTTGAGGCGCGCCGCCGGCTCGGCGTTCGTGAACAGCTCCAGCGCTTCGGCCGAGTTGCCGCTGGAATTGAGCAACGCACCCAGAGTCAGGATGACCATCAGCGTCTCGGGACTGTCGTCACCGTATACACGGCGATAGTTTTCCATCGCCTCCCTGAAGTATGGCTCGGCCTCGGACATCCTGCCCTGGATCTTGAGAATGTCGCCCATGTGATACGTGGATGCGAGAGTGGAGGGGTGATTTTCACGGAGCACGCGGCGCCGTTTCTCAAGCACCTCGCGGAACATCGCCTCGGCTTCGGCCAGCCTGCCTTGATCCCGGTACAGGAAGGCTACATTGTTGATGGAGTCGATCGTTTCGGAGAATTCCTCACCCAGGACGCGCCGACGTCGGCTCAATGCCTCGAGAAGATAGGGCTCGGCCTCGGACCACTTTTCCTGCGCATCCAGCACCGCGCCCAAGCTGTTCAACGCCGAAAGCGTGCGGGGATGATCCACGCCCAGTACTCGACGCGTTCCTTCCAGCGCCTCGATGAGAAAGGGCTCCGCTTGCTCCAGGTTGCCCTGCATCTTCAGCGATGCGCTCATGTTGATGAGGCCCGTCAACGTGTCCGGATGCAGGTTGCCAAGGACGCGGCGTTGTCTCTCCAACACATCGCGAAGCACGGTCTCCGCTTCCGTCCACTGGCCCGTTGAGAGCAGGAAGAAGCCCATGTTGTTTTGCGAGACGATCGTATCCCGATGGTCATCGCCGAGCGCAGCGCGGGATTTTTCCAGTGCCTCGCGGTAGTAAGTCTCAGACTCGGCGAATTTGCCCTGGTCGAGAAGCAGAAATCCCATGTTCTGAATCGCATTGAGTGTATTAGGATCGGCGTCACCGAGTAGACGGCGGAATTTCTCCAGTGCCTCGCGGCAATAAGGCTCAGCCTCCTTTGATTTGCCCTGGATCTGAAGGAACAGGCCCATGTTGCTGACCGAAGAAATCGTGTCGCGATGTTCGTCGCCCAGGAGTCGGCGACGCCCATCCAGCGACTCGCGAAAATAAGCCTCGGCGTCGGCGAGCCTGCCCTGTTCCTGGAGCAACATGCCCTTCTTGTTGATCGAGTTCAGCGTATCCGGGTGATCAACGCCCAGTTCGCGGCGGCGGATCGCGAGCGCCTCTTCCTGCGGCGCCGTCGCCCGATCGAGCAGACCCAATCCCAGAAGCGTGGTCGCCGCGGTTTGAAGCAGTCGGGCCTTCACCAGCGGCTGGGTCGCGAACTTCTCGTCGATGGCCGACAGTGTGGGCTGGAAGAAAGCGTCATCCAAAAGCTCCCGAGCGACGCCCGTCAAGTCAGCCCCGGCGATCAGGTTCTCCAGTTCGGTGACCCGGGCATTCACCTCTTCCGGCGACAGTCTTGATCGCTCTCCAACCGACCTGGCGCGTTCGAGAAGGTCGTCTCGAAGTCTCAATCCCATCATCTGGGCATCGATCCGGCCGAGCTGGCTTTCCTGAAACTCCGCCACCTGGGCCAACTCTTCCGCCCTGGTCGCAGCTTCGATTTCCGATTGTCCGGCGCGAAACGCCTCCTCGTTCGCCCGCCGCCACTGCCCGATGCAGTACGCCAAACCGCCAACAATCAGAATGACAAACGCGATCGAAACGGCCGTCGCCGCGCGGTGGCGGGCCAGTTGTTTACGCAGGACGTAGGCGAACGAGTCGCGCTTGGCTTCGATCGGCTCGCCGGCAAGACGATGGCGAATGTCACGGGCGAGTTCGCCGGCCGACTGGTAGCGGCGGTCGGGTTCCTTGGCGAGGCACTTAAGGACGATCGTGTCGAGATCGCCGTCAATGCGCGGCGGCCGGGGAGGCGCACTGAGAATCTGGTCCTGCACATCGCGGATCGCACCGATCACGGTGTAAGGGAATGTGCCGGTGAGCAACTGAAAAAGAATGACGCCGAGAGAATAGACATCGGACCGCAGATCGAGATCATGGGCTCGGCCGGCAGCCTGTTCCGGGCTGCTCCACGGCATGGACCCGACGAATTGCCCGGTCATGGTGACGGTCTGATCGGCGGCTTGTTCCTTTTTTTCACCGGAGACTTTGGCGAGACCAAAATCCAGCACGCGCGGCTCCCCGGACTCGTCTATTCGAATGTTGCCGGGCTTGAGGTCGCGGTGGATGACGCCGCGAAGGTGCGCAACGTGGACGGCATCGCAGATCTTGGCGAATAGCCTGAGCCGATCTTCGATTCCGTCCCGCGTATCGAGCAGGTATTGTTCGAGCGTGCGGCCGGCGATGTAGTCCATGACGAGGTAGGCGTGGCCGGCGGAGGAACCGCGATCGTGAATGGTCACGATGTTGGGGTGATTGAGCCGGCTCAGGACGTGAACTTCTCGTTCGAATCGTGCAAGTTCGGCCGTGTCGGCGAAGGGGCCGCGCTTGAGAACCTTGATGGCCACGGTGCGGTTGGTCGATTCCTGTATGGCCTCGAAGACGATGCCTTGACCGCCGCGGTGGATCTCGCGAATGATGCGATACCCGGCGAAGGAATCCGGCGACATCGACAGGTCGCGACTTGCCTCGTTTGCGACGAAGTCGAGCGACGAAGGCCCGTCGCGATCGATCGCGGCGAACTGAAGCCACGCGGCATCCACCAGATGGCTGTCTGAATCTGCGGATCGGTCGCCTGGATCCATGCGGTCATCGCCCATGCGTCATCATCGGACCGGTCGTTGCGGAACCGCCGGGGCGGACGCCGCCCGGCGATTTCAACGGATTCACTCATCGAGGACGACAGCGGTCGTCCGGTCTCACGGCGCGTCACTGAAAAATTTGGATGGCGTGCCGAGGCGCTCCTGCAGGCGCGCGTGGGCCCGGGCGCGAAGCATGTGGATCGCCCCAGCCGAGCGACCCATGACGGCCGCCACCTCCGACACGGTCTTGCCTTCAAGATCTGAAAGCCGCACCACTGTGCTGTAGTCCGCCGGCAGCGTCTTCAGGGCGGCGTCGATCGAACTTCCGGCTTCTTTTTCAGCTGCCACTTGACTGGGGGTGGTGGTGGTGACACCCAGGACTTCGAGCAAGGCCACGCATGAGCTCTGATAGTCCGGCTGCTCCATGCGACGCGCGGCAGGGGGTCGCTTCTGACGTTCAAGCCCCTTGATGGCATCGCGCATCGCGTTTTGAGCGATTCGGACGAGCCAGCCGACAAACGAATCCGCGTCCCGCGCGACGAGCTGATCGATGTGCAGGAACGCCTCCAGATAGGTCACCTGCAGGACGTCATCCTCTTCCAGCATGCTGCGCCACCGGGCATCGACTTTCCCGCGAATTGAATCGCGCACCTTGGGGCCGAATTTCTTGAGCAAAAGGCGCAAGGCTTCGGGTTCACGCGATGTGGCGCGTCTGAGCAACTCGGTATCGGAATCGGCCAATGAGTCGGTCATACCGCGCACCTCGCGGAAGCCACCCGGTCTCTCGGAGGGGGCACCTCAGCCTATCGCAGGGGGGCCTCGAAATAAAGTCCTCACCGTTCGTGAGTCCTCAGCCTCGTTGTCGTCCTCGATGGGGCAGGCACTGCCTTGAAGGATGATGCGACGCGGTACTGGAGGTCTCCGATGCGGATTCGACGAATACGAATGCTGATGATGCCGCTGGCGGCTGCGGGATTGGCCTCCTCGGCATTCGGACAAACGTTGACCTACACCCAGCGGAGCGGCCAGAACTTCGCCCGCTGCGGCATCAATCAGGTGGGACCGGCGGTCCTGCACACCTTCAACGGATTCGATGCGACTCATGACTCCATCGCGGTCAGTGATCCGGGTGGGCCGACATGGCCGTCGAGCAATGCGTCCGCGGACCTGGACTCCGTACCGTCGGCGAGCGGCCTTTCAGTCTCAATGGCCGGCAGCGCCGCCCGCGGAGGGCCGCAAGGCAGCGGTACGACCGCCAACGGACGGGGGTTCGACAGCTGGAACTTTACGCTGTCGGCGCCCACCTGTTTCACCCTGAGTGCGACGTTGAACGCCACCAGTTCCGACGCAACTTTCATGATACAGAACTACAACCTGACCGGTCTGGACGGGCTCAGTCAGATTATTCCCGAATCGGGAACGCCGGTCGCCGGGATTGGCGCCTCGATCACGACACCCACGTCGCTCACCCGGACTACCGTCGGAACGCTGCGCGCCGGCCGGTACAACCTCTCGTTAAGAGGTGAGGTCATGGGTTCTTCGTTTCCATACAGCGGGTCCTATTCAAACTCGGTCACGCTCACCATCGGCTGCACATCGCCGGGCGACATGAACGGAGACGGCGTCGTCGACACGTTGGATATCGAACCGCTCGTCCTCGCACTTACGGATTTGGCTGCGTTTGAACAGCAATTCCCCGGCATTGATCCGCTGGGCGGTGACATAAACAACGACATGATGCTCGACGGCCGCGACATCGAGTTATTCGCTCACTGTCTTCTCCATGGCAGTTGTTCGTGAAGCTTCGCGTGAAGAATGGGTGGAAGTTCAACGAGGTGAGCGGAACATGAAAACGAAAAGTATCGGCTTCGTACTTACGGTTCTGATCACCCTTTCGGCAACGCGTTTATCCGCTCAGACCTCTGTCCGAGCTGATTTCACCGACCAGGGGTTCGTGAAGCTTGACGTCAACGGGACGGTCCGCGCCAAGATCGTGGAAATCACGGGTGCGGAACTCGCCGAACAGTTTCCCTCCAGCGAGGCAGTCGAGCGGGGCATGGTCGTCGCCATCGACCGCCGGAACCCGGAGATGCACTGCCTGTCTCGCGGCGCCTGCAACCGCTGCGATGCAGGTATTGTCAGCGGCGCCAACAACTTCCCGATCGGTGCGGTGAAGGGCAGTGCTGCAGACGCCAGGGCTGCCCCGTACGTCGCCCAGTCGGGCGGCGCATGCGCCTGTGCCGACATCGTGCCGGGCGGGGGACTGTACGAACTCCAGGTGGCGGATTTTTTCGCGGACCTGTTGTCCGGCAGCACCTTTCCGCAGGTTCGATGTGAACCGTCTCGCGAACGCCTGGGACTTCATTTCAGCAAACCTCGCCATTGAAGCAGAGCCAATTAAAGGAGATTTTATGTATCGCTCGATGACACACCGATTGCACAAACATCCGCTGATCGGAATGCTCGTGATCCTGCAAGTTGTTCCTCTGGGGTGTGATGTCATCCCGTTCCAACGCCCGCTACTCGAACAGCGAGAGAATTTCACGGGTAACATCGATTTCAAGGCGGATAGCCTCTCGACGTTCAGGCTCGTTGGCAATGAATCGGAGCTGGGGGACTATGTTGCAGACGGAGAGGTACTGTTTAAGCCCGGCGATTCCGATGGCACCCTCGTCGGCGAGGGGGTGGCCGTGTTCAAGATGGCCGGCGGCGACCAGCTGGTCGCGGTCGTCACCTGGCCCGCCGACGTCGAGAAGGACGACGCCCGCGCGAGCAACATCGAGTTCCACTGGCGTGACACCGTCACGTTTGATGACGGGCGCGTCGAGACCAGCACCGGCCGGTTCGCCGATCCGGAAAACCGCCCGCCGGGACTCGTTGTGATTGCGATCATCGCCATCCTGATCGGCATGCTGACGCCGGCCATTCACAAGTGAGGATCGTGCACACGAGCGGTGCACCGAACGATTGTCGGAAGTGATCGCATCATTCCAGACCACCGGCGAGGCAATCCCCAATCGGTAGAGCATCAATTGCCCAGTCTCAAAACGCCTAAGGCCTGGCGCTGCATGCCCGCCGTGCAGCGCCAGGTCTTACTCGATTTCAACGGTTGCAGCGGCACGCATCAGTCGGGCCGGCGGGTGATCTGATCGGTCGTTTCATGATCGGCCGGACCTGATTGGGGAGTTCTTTTTCCGATGGAATCAGCGTTGTCGTCGGATCATCGTCGGGGCGCCGAGGCCCGGCAGCGACAGGGTGGCCGGTTCCGGGACGATCGTAATCTTCGCGAACGCGACGTCATACGCGTTGAATTCTCTTATCGCTGCCGGAACATCTCGTCTGAGCCAAGATGCATGACACTCGCGTCTGTTGCGCGTAAGCCGGAGGCGCACGAGATTAGGCCTGATCAGATTCCGGACGTGCTATTCACGATCTCGTTTCAGTCCTATCCGCTTGATTCGAGATGCCAGAGTGGTCGGCCTCATGCCGAGGAGTTCCGCTGCTCCTCCCGGGCCGTGTATCCGCCAATCGGCCTGGTTGAGGGCGGCGATCATGTTTTCCCGTTCAATGCGTTTGATCTCCGAGTGGGGCAGCACCACGCCGGGCTGAGTCGCGGCCGCCACTGATTTGCGACGTGGCGGCGCAGCGGGGAGATCGAGGCGCAGCGTCTTCGAGCGCGACGTGATCACCGCGCGCTCAATCACGTTGATGAGTTCGCGCACGTTGCCCGGCCAGTCGTAGGCTTGAAGCGCCAGAATGTTGCCCTGTGTCAGTTCAAAGGCGGGGCGGTTGAATCGCCGCGCGGCGCGTCGAACGAACTCCTGGGCGAGCAGGGGGATGTCCTCCTTGCGCTTGCGCAGCGGTGGTACTTCAATGGGGAACACGTTGAGGCGATAGAACAGGTCCTGCCGGAATCGACCGGCCTCGACCTCGCTCTTCAGATCACGGTTGGTGGCGGCGATCAGGCGGACATTGACCTTGCGCGTTCGCTCCTCACCCAGTCGCTCGTAGGTTCCCTCCTGCAGAACGCGAAGCAGTTTACTCTGAAGCCCCACGGGAATCTCACCGACTTCGTCGAGCAGGAGCGTTCCGCCATTGGCCAGCTCAAATCGCCCGGCTCGATCGCGAACGGCCCCTGTGAACGCGCCCCTGGCGTGGCCGAAGAATTCGCTCTCGTAGAGCTCCCGGGGAACTGACGCACAGTTGACACGCACCATGGCGCGTTCGCGTCGCTGGCTTCGCCGGTGGATTTCCTGTGCAACGAGCTCCTTGCCGGATCCCGATTCTCCGAGAATCAAAACACTGGCGTCGGTGGGGGCGACGAGCTCAATCTGCTGGATGATGTTGCGCAGCGACGGGCTCTGGCCCACGATTTCACCGAACGCCCGCGCGTCGGACACTTCCTCCTTGAGGTACGCGTTTTCAAGCTCAAGCTGGGTGCGAAGAGACTGGATCTCGTCGAAGGCTCGGGCGTTGGCAATCGACGCTGCCGCGAGGTCGGCGATCATTCGAAGCCAGTCCAGACAATGCTGGCTCAGTGGCGTGCGCGTAAAGATGGCCAACACGCCGAGAATCTCTCCCTTGAAGACAAGCGGCTGTCCGACGAAGCCTCGGATGCCCTCACGTCGAGCCCAGTCGAGTCGGGCGATCCATTCAGTGTCCTTCTGAACGTCGGGCACGGAGACGCACTCGCCGGTCGCGCCGACACGCCCGACTTTGCGAACGCCCAGTGGAAAACGAGAGAACTCGCCGTCGAGATGGTCCCAGGTCTGCGCGTCATCGCTGTTTGAGCGACCTCGGCTGGCCACCAGTTGAAGGCAACGGGAATGATCCGCGCAGACGTCGGGCGTCGGGCAGGCGGAGCAATCCCCGCCCGGCCGGATGAGCCAAATGCGAGCCAGTGCGATGTGCTCCTCACCGGCCAATCGTTCGACGACGACGCGCAGAACAGCCTCAAGCGAACGCTGCTGTCCGATCTCGAGCAACAGGTTCTTGAGTGCGTCAGAGACTGACATTCGCTCGCCGAGGGCTGGCATATCAAGAAATTCTACCCCTTCGACGCAAAATCGCAACGCATTTGCGTTGATGACGTAATTGCGTTTTCTCATTGTCTTGCTTGATGAGATCTTAAACATCTTATTAGTAGCTACTTACGGAAATCCTTAAGGGCTGGCACGCTTTGTGCAATTGACGGGTTACGTCCGACCGTGACTGGCACGGTGACCAGGTTTCCTTAATGAAGGAGTAGCACAATGCCGCGATTGAAAGCAATCGACCCGATTGAAGCTGAAGCCAAGGCGAAGACCTTACTCGACGGAGTCCAGAAGAAGCTGGGCATGACGCCGAATCTCATGCGCACCATGGCGAACTCGTCGGCCGTGCTCGAAGCCTACCTTGGTTTCAGCAACAGCCTGGGCAAGACCAGCCTCCCGCCGAAGCTGCGTGAGCAGATCGCCCTGACCGTCGGCGAAGTGAACCGATGCCAGTACTGCCTCGCGGCGCACAGCGCCCTCGGCAAGATGGCGGGCCTTGGTGACGAAGAGATCGCCGACAGCCGGCGGGGATCGTCGCCGGATCGCAAGACCGAGGCTGTTCTTCAGTTCGCCCGCAAAGTGGTCACAGAGCGTGGTTGGGTGAACGACGATGACGTGGCGTCCGCCCGGGCTGCCGGCGTGAACGACGGCGAAATCGCCGAGATCGTCGCGATCGTCGCGCTCAACATCTTCACGAATTACTTCAATCACGTCGCGGGCACGGAGGTGGACTTTCCAGAGGTCGAGCCCGCGCGTTCACCGGCGTGTGCTTGCTGAGCGTTTCGTAACCCGTGGGTTGCGTTGAGCCCTCGCGAGGCCTCGGCCCGCGCAACAGACGCACGTTCAGTCAGACGTGCAACTGCCGAGAGACAGAACGCAAAGGAGGAATACCATGACCCAGAAGAAAACCCTTGCCGTCTTCGTCGCCGCCATCGCTGCCGCCATCCAGGCGCGGGCAGAGGCACAACTGCCCGACCCTGGCTTCACGATTGACACTGATCGCACGGCGCTCGTCGTCACCGATCCGCAGAACGACTTCCTCAGCCCCGACGGCGTGACGTGGGGCGTGGTCGGTAAGAACGTCACCGAGAACCGAACCGTCGAGAATATCGAAGCCTTGTTCAAGGCGGCCCGGCGGAACGGAATCCAGGTGTTCGTGTCGCCACACTACTATTACAAGCACGATCACCGCTGGAAGTTTGAGGGGACGCTGGAAACGTTGATGCACAAGATCGGCATGTTCGACCGACCGAATGCGCTGACGCTTGAAGGTTTTGACGGTTCCGGCGCCGACTGGCTCGAGCGCTACAAGCCTTACATAGACGACGGCCGGACCGTCGTTGTCAGCCCTCACAAGGTATACGGCCCGGAGTCGAACGACCTGGTCCTTCAGCTCCGCAAGCGCGGCATCGACAAGATCATTCTGGCCGGCATGTCGGCCAACCTGTGCACCGAGTCGCACATGCGGGAGCTGGTCGAGCAGGGCTTTGAGGTTGCCGTGGTGAAGGATGCAACCGCGGCGGCGATCCTGCCGGAGTTCGATGGCTACCAGGCGGCGCTGGTGAACTTTCGCATGATCGCGAGCCACGTCTGGAAGACCGAGGAGGCCGTTCAGGCGATGGTGAGCGCCGCCACGCGGCAGGGCGAGAACGCCAAATTGTCCTCAGACGCGTCATCCCGGATCGCGCCGCAAACCGGACCGAGTCGAGCCTATCGCGGCGCTCGGAATCTGCCGGCCAGCGGCGTCGCGATCGAAGGATTCAGCCCGGTCTCCTATATCACCAAAGGGCGTGCGGAGCGCGGCGATCCGCGCTACCAGGTCGAACACAACGGGGCGACGTACTACCTCGTATCTGCCAGGCAGGTTGAACTCTTCAATCGCGCCCCGGATCGATACGAACCCGCGTACGGTGGCTGGTGTGCCTTTGGCATGGCAATCCGGGACAAGTTTCCCGTTGATCCGACGAAGTTCAAGATCGTAAACGGCAAGCTGCTGTTGTTCCTGAACAACGAGAAAATCGACGCACTTGACCTGTGGGAACAACAAGATGAGGCGGACTACCTTCGCAAGGCCGACGCGCACTGGAAGACAGTCGCCGGCGCGTAGGGGAGGGCCCGCTGGAGGTACTCGGGGTCAAGAATCCGCATGGAATCGCGCCGGTACACTGAGTGTGCCGGCGCGATTTCCTGGTGGTCAACGCCCACGGCTCGTCGGCCGCACCGTATCGTGAATGCGGAAAAAGCGAGCAGGTGCAATGTACTGACACCCATGAAATGGAACTGGCTAAGTGGGCGCGCCTCTGAATGGAAGGGAACAATCCATGAACGAACGCTTTCGGAACATTACAAATCGAACGGGCGTCTTTGGCGAAACCCGGCGAGCCGGATTTCAAGTGATAGACAAGTCAAGCCTCGGCCATGACTCGGAAACGACGCTGCTCGGCGTGATTGCGTGTGAGATGGCGAGGCGCAGGGGCGGGACCACCCAACAGCACTTGCGCGCCGCGAGGAGAATTCTGGAGGCGTCATTCCGAAACGTGGAACTCGCGGAACGCACGATCCGACCGGGACCTCCCGATCATTCTGCGTGAAATCGAATGCACACTTGCGATTCGGCTGCTGAAGCGCGCGTTGGCCGCCCGAGGCACCTCCCGCCGAACCTCACATCAAACAAAGGAGAGACAATCATGAAGTCCCCAGTGAGTGATATCGCGTTCACGCCTTCGGTAAAGGCGATCCAGGAGCGTCGCGGGTCGCGCGCGGGTTATGCGTCGATGGAGCGGCACGGTCGAGGATGGAAGGACACCGTCACGCCGGACCTGGCAGCCTTTATCGCAGAGCGCGATACGTTTTTCATTGCGACGGTGAACGCCGCGGGCCAGCCTTACATTCAGCATCGCGGCGGACCGCCCGGATTCCTGAAGGTGATCGACGATCGCACGCTGGGATTCGCCGACTTCAGTGGCAACCGCCAGTACATCACGATCGGGAACCTCAACGACAACCCCAAGGCCTTCATCTTCCTGATGGACTTTGCAAGTCAACAACGGATCAAGATCTGGGGCCGGGCCGAGGTTGTCGAGAACAACCGCCTGCTACGGGAGAAGCTCCACGATCCCGCCTACGGGGCCGAGCCGGAGCACATGATCTTGTTCCACATCGACGCATGGGACGTGAACTGTCCGAAGCATATCACTCCGCGGTTTACGCAGGAGGAGATCGGAGATTCAGTCCGTGCGCTGCGTTCGCAAATCGAGGGACTGGAGGCCCGGCTCAGCCGTTGCCGCGCGGAGTTGCTGGCGGCCGGATAGTGGCCAGAATCTTCAAAATCGAGTATTGGCCCGCCTGGAATTCGTGTCTCCATGGCGGCACGACCGCCCCAGCAGAATGACCGACCTCCGACCACCTCAACACGCCGGCATCGATGAGATCGATTCAGCCCCTCGTCTTCAGCTCGTCGTCGACGGCGAATCGCGCTGTCTTGAACATGAGCGCCGGCTCGCGAGATCCTGCGGCCGTGCACTGACCGTCCGAGCCGATGAATCGGTCGCTCCAGAAGAGCGCTAGGCCTGCTGGAGGGAGAACGATTCGTAATGACTCTTTGAGGTTTGAGTACCGAACCGAGAGAGAAAAAAGCGGGCAATGGGATTCGAGCCCACGACGTCCAGCCTGGGTAGGCGGTAATGCCCCTGGCGGGGCCGGACAGAAGATGACTTGTGGCCGTTTTCGCGGGACAGAATGAGAGTTGAAATGATCGCCGGGTCTCTGGGACACTGAGCAGCTGTCACCCGCAGGTGATTACTGATCCGCGATCGGTCGATCATTCGCCGGGGCGTCCCTCGGCAGAATTCTCTGAAGCACAACATACCCTGCGATTGCAGAAATAATGGAGGCGCCAAACACGCCCACGCGTGTCGCCACCGCGAATTGACTTCCTTCGCCTTCGAAGGCGAGCGTCCCGATGAACAAGCTCATCGTAAATCCGATGCCGGCGAGAAGCCCGGCCGCGAACATCATTGACCATGTGACGCCCCTGGGCATCTTGGCCGCACCGGTCCAGATAATGACCGCCGTGCAACCAAACACCCCCAGCGGCTTGCCCACGCAAAGGCCTCCCGCGATACCCAACGTGATCGGACCGATCAAGGCATCGGATGACACGCCGCTGAAACTGACGCCGGCGTTGGCAAACGCGAAGAGCGGAAGAATCATGAACGCGACCCACGGGTGGAGCATGTGCTCCAGATGACGCAACAACGACTCGCCGCGGTCATTCTGCACCCGGAGCGGAATGGCGAGGCCGAGCACAACCCCCGCGAGCGTCGCGTGGACGCCGGATTTCAGCACGCACAACCAGATGATCGCCCCGACCAGGAAGTACGCCCCGAGATGTTTCACGCCCATGCGATTGAGGACGACGAGAATGGCGATTCCCCCGACACCCAGCCCGAGGGCCGTCAGCGACAGTTGGCTCGTGTAAAGCACTGCAATAATGACAATTGCCGCAAGATCATCGATGACGGCCACCGTCGTCAGAAACACCTTCAGCGACAGCGGGACGCGCTTACCGAGGAGTGACAACACACCCAGCGAAAACGCGATGTCGGTCGCGGCCGGAATCGCCCAGCCTTTTACAGCCACGGCATCGCCCCAGTTCATCCACGCGTAGATGACACCCGGTAGCGCGACACCCCCCAACGCGGCGCATGCGGGAAGAGCAAGCTGCGCGGGACTCGCCAATTCACCTTCGAGGACTTCGCGTTTGATCTCAAGCCCGACAAGCAGAAAGAAGATGGCCATCAGGCCATCGTTGATAATCAAGTGTATGTTCTTGTTCAGCTCCAGGCCGCCGAGCCTGATTTCGATCGGCACATCCAGGAAATACTGATACCAACCAGCAAGACCGGGGATGTTGGCGAAGACCAACGCCATGCCGCTGGCGGCCAGAAGAAGAATGCCGCCGGCCGCCTGCAATTCAAGGAACCTGGCGATGGCGCTGATCGGTCTGCTCGATTTCATCTCAACCTTCCCATTCGGCGCGCATGCGAGCCTCGTTCACGTTGGCGAGAGGAAGTTTATACCTGAAATTCGCCGTGACCGCGATTGTGGCGTGACGGCGTCTGCAGACTTCTTGAAGGCGGGCTCAGCGGGAAGCGGCAAGTCTCGACTTGCCATGAGTACTTCGCCGGTGTCGGCGTCATATGAGACTGGTATCAGAATGATCGTGTTCAGGCCGGTATCGCGGAGCCACTGCGAATGCGAACGCCAAGAGCGGATGGAATAGTCGGCACGCTGGACTCGCGGCCGAGTCGCTGGGGATTATCCGGTGGATTCATCAACGTGAGTGGCCGAGTGGGATTCCGCGATTTCAATGTTGCGAATCGCAAATCACTCGTCGGAAGCGCCGGGCCGCGAGTGCTCCGGACGAGGATGAGATGAACGAAGAGAAGCTAAAGATCGATTCGAGGGAGTTCATTGATCTTTCCGAAGTCGCGCTGGCTCAGGACCGCTCGCAGGCCGAATCCAGACGAATTCTATTTTCGCTTCGCATCTCGAAATAACGGGGACTGGCTCAGCGTGAACACGACGATTTCCTCGCCCGTCACGGTGCTGATGTCATGGTGCAGGCTCACCACTTTGACACCCGTTATTTCAGTGACCATGGTCTCCATCACCGGTCGCGCAGTTTCAATGAGGTGCACTCGAACTTCCTTGAGGAGATCTCGTCCCTTCGTCGGCGGAAATGACTTGACAAGCTGCTTCTCGGCGGCCGTCAATACGCTGGTCAGGCGAACAACGAGGATGTCTCCGATCAGATGCGCGTGAATATCCTTGGGGCCGCGTCCCATGTATTCCTGCTCGAAGCCGCTCATGCCTTTGCATATGGCTGCTTCCATTTCGCCCTGTGTCTTCATCGCGTGTCCCACTCCAGCTGGTTGAATTCACATGCGGCGGCGGACCTACGCAGGCCCTGAATATCGCCCTTCCGGGCGAATTCGAGAGAATTCTAATCAATTTCTTGATTTCTGCCATTTTTTTCCATCGAGCGGGCGGCGCTTTTTCAGGCCGTGCCCGCGTCGCTCGGAAGCTCATCACCGGGCGTGCCTTACGTCTGATCGGCGGCATGGCGGAATACGGCTGCCGATTTCGAGTACGCAACCGTGCCTGATTAACAGATCAAACGCATCTCCTTTGATTGAGCTACG